>PMXH01000551.1 GCA_003165855.1 Acidobacteriaceae bacterium
ATGATTCGATTCATCCGCGCGCCGCGCGGAATAGAGCATCGTGACCCTAACTGCCATCAGAACACTCCGTCAGGAGCACAGCGCATCGTGCGCCGCAGAGCTGGCCGGTCTGCAGCCCGGTTCGCCCATCTCGCGCGANNATTCCCGCAAGGTGTTTCTTCCCTTGACGAATCTTTGCCGCGACTACTGCGGCTACTGCACTTTCCGCCGCGATCCCGGAGAACCCGGGGCGCACACCATGACTCCGGAAGAAATCCTCAGCGTCGCCCGCGCCGGCGAAAAGCTGGGCTGCACCGAGGCTCTTTTCAGTCTTGGCGATAAGCCGGAAATGCTTTTCCCCGAGATGCGCGACGCCCTGCGGCATCTCGGCTACAAGTCCACACTTCACTATCTGGAAGCGATGTGCAAGCTCGTCCTGCGCGAGACCAGCCTGCTTCCTCATCCAAATCCCGGACTGCTCAGCGCCGAGTGGATCGCCCGTCTGGCGGCCGTCTCACCCAGCATGGGACTCATGCTCGAAACCACCAACCGCGCCCTGCTCGCCCCCGGCGCGGCCCACGACAATGCTCCCGACAAAGTTCCGGCCAAGCGCCTGCGCACCATCGAAGACGCTGGAAAGCTGCAAGTTCCCTTCACCACGGGCTTGCTGATCGGCATCGGTGAAACTCCGGAAGACCGTGTCGATACGGTGCTCGCCATCCGCGATTTCCACGACCATTACGGCCACATCCAGGAAGTGATTGTCCAGAACTTCCGCACCAAGCCCACCATCCCCATGGCGCTCGTGCCCGAACCCAGCCAGGGCGAGATGCTGCGGGCGGTGGCGGTAACTCGCTTGTTACTACCTAATGTCAATATCCAGGCGCCTCCCAACCTCAATGCACCGTATTATGAAGACTTGTTGAACGCTGGCATCAACGACTGGGGAGGGGTTTCGCCGCTGACGCCTGACTACATCAATCCCGAGAAGCCCTGGCCGCATCTGGACCAACTTCGCCTGCGCACTGAGGGTAAGGGATTCCAGTTGCGCCAGCGCCTACCCGTCTACCCTGAATTTTTACCCTTGGTCACATCGAAGCCCGGAATGCTTGCGGAGAAGCTTCAAGCCGCCCGCGGTGCGGATGGCCTCGCGAAGGAAGAGAGGGCCGCATGATCTGCGTGCTCACCGGCGGCACGGGCGGCGCCAAGTTTGTCGATGGTTTGCGGCAAGTGATCCCGCCGGAGGAAATCACTCTCATCGTCAACACTGGCGACGACTTGCTTTGGTGGGGACTTTACGTTTCCCCGGACATCGATTCCATCACCTACGTTCTCTCCGGCCTGCTCAGCCGCGAGCGGGGCTGGGGCGTGAAGGGCGACACTTTTCTTTGCCTGCAGGCCATGGGACAACTTGGCGAACCCACATGGTTCCATACTGGCGACCGCGACCTCGCCATGCATCTTTTGCGCTCACGCCTGCTGGCGGAGGGTAAAACTCTTTCCGATGCCACGACTATGATCTGCGACAAGCTCGGAGTGAAAGCGCGAATTCTGCCGATGAGCGATTCTCGCGTAGAGACCCGCGTGGATACGCCTTCCGGCGAGTTAAGTTTCGAGGAGTATTTCGTCCAGCGTTGGTATCAGGATCCGGTAAACTCGGTGCGTTTCGCTGGAGCCTCCGACGCCGAGCCTGCGCCGGGAGTGCTTGAAGCCATCCTCTCCGCCGACGCAGTTCTTATCGCGCCCAGCAATCCCATCACCAGCATTGGCCCCATTCTTTCCGTACCCGGGGTTCGCGAGGCGCTGCGCGGCGCACGCGGCAAAGTTGCCGCCGTAAGCCCGATTGTGGGGAATGCCGCCGTTGCCGGACCTGCGGGAATTCTGATGACCGCCCAGGGTTTGCCTTGCTCGATTGCCGGCGTAGCCAAAGCTTACGAAGATTTTCTCGATCTCCTCATTTGCGACACGCGGGATGCCCGTGCCGCCGATGCCCTTCGCGCAAACGGATTGCGCGTGCAGTGTGCGCAAACCATCATGCGCTCCGCCGAAGACAAGACCGCACTCGCCCGAACCGTTCTCTCGTACGCGTTGGGTGGGCTGCTGGCCGACGAGCCTAATTCTGAGAAACCGCTTTCTGGCCTGCCCGCGGTCCCTGCCGCCGCCGACCAGCCGTGATCCTCGTTCCAGTCAAGAATCTTTCGGCTGCCAAGCAGCGTCTCGCGGCCGTACTGGATCAGCCTGCACGCACGGAATTGGCGCAAACCATGTTGCATGACGTTGTGGCCGCACTGGCCGCGTGGCAGCGCCGTCCCGCCTGCGCGCTTGTGACGAGTGATTTGTTTGCGCTCGAACTCGCGCGGGAATACGATTTCGAAATCATTCCCGACCCTTCAAACCCCGGCGAAACCGGCGCCATCGAAATGGCAACGAACCTTTGCGTAACGCGTGGCATGGACAGCACGCTCGTCATTCCCGCCGACATTCCGTTGATTCAAGCCAGCGAACTCGACGAAATTCTTGCGCATGCACCCGAAGAAGGCACGGTGCTGGCGCCCGCCGCCGACGGACGCGGTACCAACGCCGTTTTCCGCCGCCCTGCGAACCTGTTCCCCCTGCGCTTCGGAAACGATAGTTTCAAGCCGCACCGTGCCGCAGCTCAAGCCACGGGCAAACCGTGTATCGTTCTGCAACTTCCGAGCATTGCGCTCGACGTGGATAATCCCGAAGACCTGCAGCAACTTCTCGCGCATCCCGGCGAAACACGCACGCAGAGCCTGCTTCGCCGGTGGGCGCTCGACAATCGGTTTCCTGCGAAAGGATCGGAGGGCATGTGAGCAAGCCCCGCCGCGCCGCTAGGAAACCAGCTGCGAAGCAGCCCAGCAAGGAAACATCGAATGAGTCTTACACTGAACTGCGCCTCATCCCGATCCCGCTCGCCGACGAAATCAAACCTGGCAATTCGCTATCTGAAAAACTGCTGCAATCGCTAAGACAACACAAGCTCGCGTTCGAACCCGGCGACATTCTCATCGTCAAACACAAGATCGTCTCCAAGGCGGAGGGCCGGATCGTTGACCTCGCGACCATCAAGCCCTCCGCGGATTCCGTCGCCTCTGCGAAGCAATACAACCTCGACGCTCGCGTCATCGAGCTCGCACTGCGCGAGAGCCGAGCCATCATCCGGCGCAAGAACGGCGTGCTCATCACTGAAACCCGCCACGGTTTTATCTGTGCCAACAGCGGCGTGGACGTTTCCAACGTCGATGGCGGCCGTCACGCGCTGCTCTTGCCCACCGATCCTGACCGTTCCGCGCGCGATCTTCACCGCGAACTCAAGAAGCGGACTGGTCTCGCCATCCCTGTTCTCATTACTGACACATTCGGCCGGCCTTGGCGCGAAGGTTTGGTCGATTTCTGCATCGGCATCGCCGGCATGAAGCCGCTACGCGACGATCGCGGCCGCCGCGATCCGCACGGCTACACTCTGCATGCCAGTCTTGAAGCCATTGCCGATGAACTCGCCGCCGCCGCCGGACTCGTCTGCGGCAAACTCAACCGTACTCCGGCCTGCATCATTCGCGGATTCCCCTACGAACCGGCCGGCGGCAAAATGCGTGACCTGCTCCGCCCAGTTGCAACCGATCTGTTTCGCTAGCCTATCGCCAAACGGCAGCCTCTAGGAGTAATTTGGAATCCACCCCATTTGGAGGAACTCGTGCCGAGCGAACTTTCGATTTCGGAATTGGAAAGCTTCCCTACCCTCGACTGGTCCGACATCGCCCCGCGAGTCACCCCCACAGTCCGCGGATCTCTGGAAAAAATTCTCGAAACTCAGAACGGCAACGCCGTCTCGAAGGAAGAGGCCTACTCGCTGGCTCATTCCGAAGGCGATGACCTGCTCGGACTGCTCGCTGCGGCCAACCTGCTGCGCGCCGAACTCTCCGGCAACCTCGTCACCTACGTGGTGAATCGCAATATCAACTTCACCAACATTTGTTTTGTGGGATGCAAGTTTTGCGCATTCAGCCGCGGCCCGCGCGAGTCCGACACGTATTTCCTCAACCCGGATCAAGTCGCGCAAAAGGCCGTGGAAGCCTGGCAACTTGGCGCGACGGAAGTCTGCATTCAGGGCGGACTGCCGCACGGCCTGCCTCCGCTTTACTATCGCGACATTCTGCGTGCGGTCAAGCGTGCTGTGCCGGGCATGCACATCCACGCTTTCTCCCCGATGGAAATCGTCTACGGCGTGGAACTTACCGGCATGCCTCTCTCCGACTATCTATCCTTGCTGCGCGACAACGGCCTGGGCACGCTACCCGGCACAGCAGCAGAAATTCTCGACGACGAGATCCGGCACATTCTTTCGGCCAACAAGCTCACCACCGCGCAGTGGATCGAAGTGATTCGCACCGCCCACCGCAACGGCATCCGCTCCACTTCGACCATGATGTACGGCCACACCGAAACACCGGAGCACTGGGTCCGGCAGATGCTCTTGCTGCGCGAGATCCAGGACGAAACCGGAGGCTTTACCGAATTCGTTCCGCTCGGCTTCGTCCACCAGAA
This sequence comes from Acidobacteriaceae bacterium, assembly GCA_003165855.1. Lineage (GTDB taxonomy): Bacteria > Acidobacteriota > Terriglobia > Terriglobales > Acidobacteriaceae > Sulfotelmatobacter. The sequence continues at coordinate 4,546 of PMXH01000551.1, forward strand.
CACGTTGCTGTTTCACCAGGGCCTGGCTCGCACCGGGCCGACGATCGAGGAGCATCTGAAAGTGCACGCGCTGGCGCGCCTGCTGCTCGCCGGCTCCATTAACAATATTCAGGTTTCATGGGTAAAGCTGAACCGCCGCCTATCGCAACTCTGCCTGCACGCGGGCGCTAACGATTACGGCGGCACGCTGATGGAAGAAAACATTTCGCGCGAAGCCGGAGCCACCGCCGGCCAATACACCAGCCCGGATGACTTTCAGTCGATGATTCTGGAAATGGGACGCATCCCCGCCGAGCGCAACACCACCTATACGCGCATCAAGCTGAAGTCGCCGCTGGAAGAGTTCACCGCGGAAGAATCGCTGGAGCCGGAATTTGCATGAGTGAAGACTCGCGTCCTATTGCCGTTCTAGGCGGCACCGGGCCCGCAGGCATGGGAATCGCTCTGCGCTGGGCGCGTGCCGGGGAAACCATCATCATCGGCTCGCGCGACGCGCAGCGCGCGCAGGATGCCGCCAACAAAATCGCCGACAAAATCAAAGAAAAAGCCGGAAGTCACGCCNNCGCGCCTCACGCACGCTCGGTGTTTGGCAAGGCTCGGCCGCACAGCAGGCCGCGGAACTTGTCCCCAAAGGCGTGAGCGTGGTCGCCGCTTTCCACAACTTATCCGCCGATCTTCTGAAGGGGGATAAAGATCTCGATTGCGACGTTATCGTCTGCAGTGACGACGCCAGCGCGGCTCAGCTCACGCGATCCCTCGCCGCGAANNCTAGAACCCGTACTTCAGCGAGAACTGAACCAGCCGCGGCGTACCGATCACGGACGTGATTTGCGCCGAACCTCCCGCCGCCGACACTGACGTTGATGCTGGGTCGGCGAACGATGGGTGATTGAACAGGTTGAAGAAATCCGCCCGGAATCGCAAACTCTGCCGCTCGCCAAGTTTGAAACTCTTATCCAGCGTGAAATCAACGTTCTTCTGCGGCGG
>PMXH01000157.1 GCA_003165855.1 Acidobacteriaceae bacterium
GGGAGCTGGAGTTGTTCAGATCCTGCTTCCCCGGTGGGGCATTGGTTTCGAGCGTATTGATGATCTGAGTCTTGCCCCGGTCGAGCGCCTGTTCGTTGGTTTCCTGGACGTCGAGGTCGATCAGTTCCTCGTTGTTCGCCACTTGCCCGTAACGCTGAATCTTGGCGTTGTGCAGACCGGCACGGTCCATGGCTGCGCGCAGCGCGTTGTCATTCGGCGGGTGCGAGAACTTGACATAGACCAGAGTGCCGCCGCGGAAGTCNNTAATCGGGTAATTTTGTAATTTGAAAACCGAAACTCAAAACCAGCGGCAGCGTGTTTTCAAATTACCAAATTACAAAATTGCCAAATTACCCAATTTCCCTAAATGCTCAACGCTTCACCGCGCTGCTTGCGGCTCAAAATCCAGTCGAAGATGGTGCGCGATACGAACACGGCCGTGAACAGGTTTGCCAGCAAACCGAAAGTGAGCGTGACGGCAAATCCCTGGACCGGGCCGGTTCCGAACAGGAACAGAATTGCGGCCGACACGATGGTGGTGACGTGGGTGTCCACGATGGTGATCCAGGCGTGACTAAATCCCTGATCCACCGCGGATGGCGGCGTCTTGCCGTTGCGTAATTCTTCGCGAATGCGCTCGAAAATCAGCACATTCGAATCCACACCCATGCCCACGGTAAGAATCACGCCGGCAATTCCGGGCAGCGTCAACACCGCCCCGACATAACCCATGAAGCCGAGCAGGATGACGAGATTCAATAGGAGAGCAAGGTCCGCATTGATGCCCGCGGCACGGTAGTAGATCAGCATGAAAATCAGCACGACGAGCATGCCGACAACGGCGGCACGAACGCCGGCGCGGATCGAATCCGTACCCAGCGACGGGCCCACCGTGCGTTCTTCCAGATACTTGATACCCGCCGGCAGCGCGCCCGAGCGCAGGATCATTGACAAATCCTTGGCCTGCTGCTGGCTCATGCTGCCGCCGCTGATTTCGCCGGTATCGCGGATGGCTTCCTTGATATTGGCGACTTCTTGGACCTTGTTATCGAGGACCACGCCCAGGCTCTCGCCAACGTGCGCGGAAGTGAAGCTGTAGAAGCGCTGGCCACCCTCGCCGGTAAGAGTGAAATGCACGTTGGGCTGGCCGTTCTGGTCGGTGCTGGGTTGGGCATCGCGCAAGTCTTTTCCCCGGACGGCGGAAACACGCGAAACCAGATACCACGCCTGTTCGCCTCCCGGAACTCCGGGAGCGGCGTGTCCCGGAAGAAGGATCTCATCCGGCGGCAAAATCCCGCCATTAGCCTGCAGCGCGGCTTGCTCGCTCGGGTAAGCTTGTCCAAACACCTGCTTGATCTCAAGCATGGCGGTGGACTGCATAATGTCCTTGACGCGGCCGGGATCGTCCACGCCGGGCAACTGAACCAGAATCTGATACTGGCCGAGGCCGTGCTCCTGAATGGTCGGCTCGCTCACGCCCAGCGAATCAATGCGGTTGCGGATGGTCTCGATCGCCTGGGTTACAGCCTTGTTCTTCAGGTCACTGAGCATCTGCGGCTTCATGGAGAGCGCAAAGGTGTTGTCGGCTCCCGAACCGAGATCGTACTCGGGCAGACGCTCCGAAACGATATCCAGCAAGTCTTTGCGTGAGTCCGGCGGCACGCCCTTCAGCACAACCCGGTCGGGACTACCCTGCGGATCGGGCTTGGAGATATCGGCGAAGGCGATCTTACGCTTGTTGAGTTGTTCTTTGAGGATTTCGACCGCATTGTCGGAATCGATGTTGACCGCGTCGTTCACCTGCACTTGCAGGATGAGATGGGTTCCGCCTCGCAGATCAAGACCGAGGTGAATGCGGTTGGTGATGGCCGCGAGCAAGCCCTGGCCGGAAAAGCTCTGCGGAATGCCAAATATCCCGTACAGACAGGCGAGCAAAACCGCCACGATGAGTGCCAATTTCCAGAGAAAATTCTTATTCATAACAAAACAGAGTCCGGATATCAGGTTGTGCTGCGACTACTTGTTCTTCACTTCTTCCTCGGGGGTCGTAACTTGAGTGACGGAGGCCTTGGTCACTTCCAGCAGGACGTTGTTGGGAGGAACCCGCAGATGGATGGAATCATCTTTGAGCGCCATAATCGTTCCCCGCAAGCCTCCGCTGGTGGTGATCTTGTCACCGGTCTTAAGCGAATCCAGCATGGCCGTCCACTTCTTCTGGCGGCGCTGCTGGGGCAGAATCAGCAGGAAATAAAAGATCGCAAAAATGAAAATGAGGGGGGCAACGCTTAACCACCCCATCCCGCCACCAGCTTGTACCGCCAAGAAGGATTGCGTGTTCATTAAGCTATGTTCACCAGACTATTTTCAGCAAGCCAGGCTGCGCCAAGCTCTGCTAACCACACTCAAGACCCAATCCGCGAACAACCGCCCGCGCTTACCTCGCTACAGTCCTGTCATTTCACGACGGGAGTTGTGCTCGATTCCGGCCGGATCGCGACTTGTCAAACCCGACTGCCTAGGCTTGAATCCGGGAAGGTCTTTCCGGGAAAGGTCACGGTTTCGGTCGAGACCAGACGCTAGAGAAAACCGGACTCTCCCCCAAGTCGAATAGAATGACGCACCCGGCGCATAGTGTCAAGGTAGAAACTCAGGTTATGCAGGGTATTTAAGACCTGAGCCAGCACTTCATTCGAAGCATACAGATGCCGCAGATATGCCCGCGAATAGCGTTGGCACACCCGGCAGCCGCAATTGGGATCGAGCGGACCTGCGTCTTGAGTATAGCGCGCTTGCTTAATTGAGACTTTTCCCTCGGAAGTAAACAGCAGGCCGTGGCGCGCCGCGCGTGTGGGCAGGACGCAGTCCATCATGTCGACGCCGAGGCGGGCGTACTCAACGATCTCCTCGGGAGTTCCCACGCCCATCACATAGCGTGGCTTGTCGGCGGGAAGATGCTCGAGCGTCGCTTCGATCACCTCACGGGTGCGCTCCCGCGGCTCGCCGACGCTGAGACCGCCGATGGCATAGCCGGGAAATCCGATTTCGATGGTGCGCTCGGCCGATTCCTTCCTAAGATCGAGGTCCATGCCGCCTTGAACTATCCCGAAAAGGGATTGAGTGGAGCAGTGGCCAGTGGTCAGTGGCCACCGGTCAGTCCGAGCGCAATCGGCGTCGTTCGAATTCCCACTGTCCGAAAGTTGTATTCGCTCTTTCTGGCCACTGGCAACCGGCAACTGGCCACTGCCCCACGGCACTTCATGCTTGCGCTCCTCGAAATACTTCTTGCTGCGCTCGGCCCAGCGCAGGGTTAATTCCATGGAAGCTTTGGTGCGGGCGCGGTCGGCGGGATACTCCGTGCACTCATCGAACGCCATGATAATGTCCGCGCCCAAACCGATCTGCTCCTCCATGGATCTCTCCGGGCTGAAGAAGTGCGACGAGCCATCCAGATGCGAGCGAAACGTAACGCCTTCTTCGGTGACCTTGCGAAGCTCATTCAGGCTGAAAACCTGGAAGCCGCCGGAATCGGTCAGCATGGCCCGGGGCCACGCCATGAAACGATGCAGACCACCAAGTTTGCGGACGGTTTCGACGCCGGGACGCAGGTAGAGGTGATAGGTATTGCCGAGAAGAATCTGAACCCCGAGTTCTTCGAGAATGTCCTGCGGAATGGCTTTGACCGTGGCAAGCGTGCCGACCGGCATGAACACGGGCGTTTCGACCTCGCCGTGGGGTGTGAGCAGGCGGCTGGCGCGCGCCTGCTTGCGAGTGGCCTCGATGCGAAAGTCGATGGACATTAGTTGGAATTGTAGCGTTTGCGATTGTAGCAACGGTGCGAGGTTGGAGGTCAGGATTCCGAGATCGATAAGGGCAAGAGTTCGCCCCGCACCCCATCCTCCTCCACGATGAGCCTGCCGACGCTTACCGGTAGTTTGAATCGCCGTGGTCCGGCGCTGCCGGGATTGAAATAGAGCACTCCATCTCGCGTCTCCTGTTTGGGCGTGTGACTGTGGCCGCTGACTACGACGGCGAATCCGGCAGCCTTGGACTTGAGGTCCAACTTTGCCAGATCGTGCAGCACGTAGATGCAAACGCCGCTCAGATCCAGCACCTGCGTTTCAGGCAGTTTGCGAGACCACGGGGCCTTGTCGATGTTGCCACGCACGGCGATGACGGGAGCCAACGTCGAGAGCGCGTCGAGGATCTCGGGCGAGCCAACGTCACCGGCGTGAATGATTCGTTCCGACCCACGCAGAGCTTCGATGGCCTCGGGACGCAACAGGCCGTGAGTGTCGGAGATAACGCCAATCAGGACGGGAGGCATGGGTTTACCGATCAAGTTCGAGCCAGCGCGACCGCGCGGTGCAGATTCAGAACGTCCTCCTCGATCACCTGAAAGCGTTGATAGTCGCACTCGGGGACCGTCCCTATCGAAACTTGTGGATTACGGTGGAGCATTGGGCTGTCAACGGGACTTCTTAGGCCCACGTGAATTTCTCTCACCCCGGTTTGCTCGATGATGCTTGCGGCATTTTTGTCATGGATGCCGCCGCAAGCCATGATCGTGATCCGGCCGCACGCGGCCTCTACCAGCTGGGCAATCCGCTGAACCCCCGCGCAGGCGGCTCTTTCTCCACCAGATGTCAGGAGCCGGTCCGCGCCGGTTTTGCAGACGTCTTCCAAAGCAAGAAAAAGATCTGCGGACGTGTCGAACGCTCGGTGGAAAGTAACGTTGAGTGGCCGCGCCAGGTCGACCAACAGCCGTGTGCGCTCCATGTCTACGCTGCCGCGAGCATCGAGGACACCCAAAACGACACCGTCGGCCCCGAGCTTCTTAGCGATCAGAATGTCACGCCGCATGGTCTCAAATTCTTCCGACGTGTAACAGAAATCGCCGCCCCGGGGTCGAATCATCACCTGCAGGCCGATGGATGTCCTGGCTCGCACCAGCTCAATGAGTCCCGCGCTGGGCGTGACGCCGCCTTCGAGCAAGTTGCTGCACACTTCCACGCGTGCCGCTCCGCCTCGCTCCGACGCCAGTGCCGAAGCCACGGAGTCGACGCATACCTCGATTGAAATCGGATCGCCCATAATCCAATTGCGGCAGGCCTACTTCTCCTTCATCTTCTCCACAAACTTGCCGATGCTCACGACCGCCCGGCCCACGGTGCCGCGGCCGATTTCCTGAGCATCATCGCGCGCGGTCACGCGCAGCACGTAGAAACGTCCGTCAAAGGACTCCAGCACGGCCTCAGCCTGGATGTGTGCGCCGATGCCGCTCGCGGCGCGGTGCTCGATGTTGATGGAAGTGCCGACCGTGATCTCGTCGCCCTCACAGTAGGGTTGGAGCGCATGGAAGGCCGCCGTCTCCATCAGGCGAATCATGTCGGGCGTGGAATAAACCGGCGGCAACTCAGCGTGGTGCGAGGTCAGCGTGTGTTTGAATTCGACGGTTTCTTGCGCCTCGCCGCGCGCGCCGATGGGGATTGGCTTTGCCATGATCCTTTCCTAGAAAGCTGGCTGCGCCTCTGGAGGCTTTACCGCGGCAAGGGCACGCATACCGAGAATCCCGATCACGAGGTCATATGCCGCGTGAAACACTATGACCAGATAGAGGCTCTGCGTCAGCAACACGACAAGGTGAAAGAGTATTGCCAGCGCCGCCGCCCACGTCGCGCCGCGCCATCCTTGCATCATATGAGCCACGCCGAATGTCAAAACGCAAACTACGAGGGAAATTCCAGGCGATCCTGTGATCTGGGACAACACGCTGTACGCCACACCCCGGTAGGCAAATTCCTCGGTTACGCCCGCCAGCAAGGAAATTGGAATCCAGTAACGCATCTCTACAAGGTTCTCCGGCAGCGTCATGCGGGCCTTTTGCTTCCGCTCTTCGGTCAGCTTGCGCCATCCTGTCCTGATTCGCGCCGCGATGAAGAGAAGATAAGCAGCACCGGCCACCCAAGTCCAGGCGGGGGGCCATGCTGGGCCGAAGAGGCTGAAACTGTTTTGCTTCGCCGCCAGTGAAGTTATGGCGAGGAGAAGCAGTTGCAGGACAAGCATCGCCCGATAGCGCCGCACCTTCGGCGGCAGCGCCTTCCCAGACCTCAGCCTCAGCCAAGAGAGAATCCCGAGCGCTGGCATGAGGACCAGCACCCACAGGAGAAAGGGAATCGTGATGGTGTCCAGCGGCACCCCGATCAAGCCGCGAACGTCGTGCGTGCCGCTTCGATTCCATCCAGCGCGCGCCACAACATTTTGGCCGCATTCTCAGCCGCATCCAGGGCGGCTTGCGCCGTTTCCGGATGCGCCGCGATTCGATTCTCCAGTTGCTTGCGCCAGACGTTGGAGTGGTAGATGTCGGCAGTAGCGTGCAGCGCGAAGTAGCCGCAGGTTTTGTCGTCGGCTCCATACATCTCGCGCAGGCCGCGCTCTTTCTCCTTGGCTATGCGAGGCACCTGGGATTCGTAGACGTAAAACGCGGCCAGAACCTCTTCCGGCGTGCCCTCGCTGGCCACGCCGTGGAAGTACCGTATCAACTCCCGGATCTCCGCCACCGGCATGTGCCAGTGCATGTCTCGCCGTGCTCCCATGCCTTCGGCAAAATCGAGCCAAAGCTCGGAGTGGGGCACGGATTCCTTCCCCGATCCGCCCGCGGTGCCTTTCTCGTCGCACATGTTGGCCAGCACCGCGCGCCGCAGCTCACCCTCGTCCAAGCGAAGCGCAAACTCGGCCAGGTAGCAGGGAAACGCTTCGACGTGGTGGTAGTAGTGGCGGGCATACTCGCGCAGATCGTCGCGCGTCAAGTCGCCTGCCGCCCAGGCCCGGTAGAAAGGATGGCAGAGCAGGTCGTACCCAGCGATCGATGCCTCCAGTTGCTCGAAGAACTGTCCGTTATTCATGATGGCCTCCCCGGTGCTTCGGTTTGAGCAACTACTATATACGGGCGACCCCGGAGGTCGGCAAGTGATTTGGATCACAGATGCCGCTAAGTTGTTAGAATGAATGCCAAGATCGCGGGGCCGGGAAGTCCGCAATTCTGTTCTCGATGCAGTTCACCGAACAATTCGAGGTGGTCGTCGTCGGGGCCGGCCATGCCGGATGCGAGGCCGCGATGGCTGCGGCGCGCATGGGACTGAAGACGGCGCTCTACACGCTGAACGTCGACTTGATCGCGCAGATGTCGTGCAACCCAGCAATCGGCGGGATCGCCAAGGGACATTTGGTGCGCGAAGTTGATGCGCTCGGCGGCATCATGGGTGAGATCACCGACGCGGTCGGCATCCAGTTTCGCCTGCTGAATACATCGCGCGGGCCGGCCGTGTGGTCGCCGCGGGCGCAGTGCGACAAGCAAGCTTACCGGCTCAAGATGCGCGAAGTGTTGGAGTCGCAGCCGAATCTCAAGATCAAGCAGGCGGAAGTGGCGGAGCTGATAACAGCAGTTCCGAGTACCCAGTACCCAGTGCCCAGTGACGGCGATGACTCGGTACTCGGTACTCGGTACTCGGTTCTCGGCGTCAAACTCCGCGACGGCCGCACCGTGGGCGCGCAGGCTGTGATCATCACCACCGGCACCTTCCTTAACGGACTGATTCATTGCGGCGAGCAGCAGTATCCCGCCGGTCGATCGGGAGAACCGGCTGCAGTTCTGCTGGGCGAAGCGCTGAAGAAGCTGGGGCTGCGTGGTTGCCGTCTGAAGACGGGAACGCCGCCGCGCCTGGACGGACGCAGCATCGACTGGTCGCGCTTCGCGGAGCAGCCCGGCGACGCCGATCCGACTCCGTTCAGCTTCCGCACCAGACGCGTGGCGCATCACGATACCCAAGTGCCCTGCTACATCGCATGGACTACTCCGGAGACTCACCGCATCATCCGCGAGAACGTATATCGCTCGCCGATGTACAGCGGGCAGATCCAGTCGATCGGGCCGCGCTATTGTCCGTCGATCGAAGACAAGATCGTGAAGTTTCCCGACAAGGCGATGCACCAGCTCTACCTCGAGCCCGAAGGTCTGAACACGCATGAGATCTACGTCAATGGAATGAGCACTTCGCTGCCGGTGGAAGTGCAGATTGCGATGCTGAAATCGATTCCTGGCCTCGAAAATGCCGAGATGCTGCGTCCCGGATATGCCATCGAGTATGACTCAATTGATCCCACCGAGCTACAGCGCACTTTGGAAACGAAAAAGATTGCCAGCCTGTTCTTGGCCGGCCAGATCAACGGCACATCCGGCTACGAAGAGGCCGCCTGTCAGGGACTGATGGCGGGCATCAACGCGGCTCTGCAGGTGAAGGCGCAACCACCGCTCATCCTCGACCGCACCGAGGCCTACACCGCCATCCTGATCGACGACCTGATCT
>PMXH01000358.1 GCA_003165855.1 Acidobacteriaceae bacterium
TGCGCCCGATTCTGATGACCTCTCTTGCCTTCATCCTGGGCGTCGTTCCCTTGGTGCTCGCCACCGGCGCGGGTGAAAATGGCCGCCACTCCGTCGGTACAACCGTGTTCGGCGGGATGATCATGTCGACCGTGCTGAATCTGTTCTTCATCCCAGTCTTGTATCTGATCATTGAAGGCTGGCGGGAACACGGGAAGAACACGGTACCCGCCGAATAAACTTCACACCGCACGCTTCGGGCCAGATGGAATCGCGCTCTTGATGACGCTGTTCCTTCCGCTCCGAGCCTTTTTCTCTTGAACCTTCTTCGCCTCCCGGGCTGCCGCGCTTTGTTCCGCCTTCTTGCGGGCCTTGCGCCGCAACTTGGCCATCCATTCGCGCGAATACATCGTCCCGCGACACTTGGGCGAACCACAGTGGCACGGCGCAGGATCATCGTCGTCATAGAGGTTGTAGTCCCAGAGCAGTTCTTCGCCGGCGGCAATGTGTCGTAAGGCAAGAATCCACACCCGTGCCTTGATTTCGTCGATTTCGCAGTTGGGATCGCAGGAGTGGTTTAAGTACGCGCCCATCCCTTCGCCGTCGATGATGGTCTTACCATCTTCAAGCCCATAGAGGTAAGTGCGGGGAGCGCCGTCATACAAACGGTTGGCCTCCTCCGGAGTGAGGCGCGGCCCTGAATATTCGACAACTCGAGCGCCTTTGCGAATAGTCGTGGTGGTGAAGACACCCACCGCATGAATGCGTGATGGACGAACAACCAAAGCCATCCTACTAATTTCGCACGACCGGGAGGTCGGAAGGAAGACGAAACGACGAAAACAAAATCCGCAGTTCGGACTCTCCGCCAGAGAGTCAAGATGACCCTGGGTTCCGTGATTCGAGCAAACAGCCTATGGGATAAGGGTTTTGCGGGTGTTCGCCGGCAAAAAGCTTTGCCGCAAGGTGCGCGGGCGTGGTAGACTTTCGCGGCTTTCTATAAAGCACTGAATCGCGGAATCTGGGGAGAAGATCAGTATGCGGACAACTCGAAGAATCATTGGCATTGCGGCAGTTCTGATTTTGAGCGGAACGCTGTTTAGCGCGAACGCGCAAACCGCGACGACGACAAGCGGCGCTCCTCCCGTTACCACCTCACCGGCTTACTGCACCAGCACGGGCGGCACTCTGGAAAACCGAATTCCCACTTACGGCACCAACGGTGCGATCCAGGACTGGCTCCGGCTGGCGGGGCATCAGGGCTTCTGCCAGTACACAGCCTCAGACGGTTCTCGGATTCACGTTTCCCTCAGTACGCTTTTCGCCAACAAGCCAACGCTCGCGGCGTTGGCCTACTACGCTGAAACCGCATGGAACGGGCAGGGAGAAGGCAATCCAGCCTCGCTCTACTGCACGCAGCTCGGCGGCTCGGATCTGTTTGGCGGCATCAACGCGGCCGGGGGCGGGTGGGTGGAATTCAAAACCATCGACGTGGCCCTGGAAGCCTGCATCTTTCCCGATAATTCGACCATCGACTCCTGGGGACTCTTCTACCATTCCGCCGGCATCATCCGCGGCACGGATCTCTCCACCGTCTTGCGGTATCCGGATCCCTACCCGAAGACAAAGAAAGGCGATCAGTAAAGCCTCTTCTTGAGCACCTTTCGCCGGACAGCGCAACAGAAAATGCCGTCACCGCCTGAGTAACGGCAGCGGCGGCATTGATTTCTTGAAGGAAGCTTTTCGCCCTACGGATCGTACACCGAACTGCCATAGCCTTGTTTGCGAGCGGACTCCTGCAAATCGTCCAGACGCCTTTTCTGCTCTTCCAGCTGTTGTTGCATCCGTTCTACTCGCTGCTGCTTTTCCCGTTGCCGCTCGTTCCACCCCACGCAACCTTCGGCGCAGTTAGCCGGAGCAAAACGGATGGACTCGGCGATCTCATCCACTTGTCTTTGCAGCGCAGCAATCTGGTCTTTTTGCGCCAGAATCTGCGACTTCCAATGTTCGGGCGGCAGCTTGGGTCCGTTTGAGGAAGCAGTCGTGGAGTTGCCTGCTTCCTGACCTTTCGTCGCGCGAGTCGAAGCCGGTTCCGCGTGCTCGGGAATTTCTTCGTTCGTGATGACCTTGGATGCCTTGACATCCTTGCTGGGCGTGGTTTTTGACTGCTCTTTTTGCTGGCGCTGCTGGCGTGCAAGGTCACCCAGGGACGGCGAATCCTGCCCGCATAGAGTTCCCGCGAGCAAGCACACCACTCCAGCCGGAATCAGGACGAAAATGAGGCCGCGCCGTGTGCTCATAGCAAACCCCTCTTCAGTAGCCAGGCGTGAGACCGCCAGACCGCTTCAGACATGTTATTTGCGACGGACCGCCCAACCAGCATTACGAACGGGCCTTGTACTTGCGGTACAAGAGCACAGTTCGCGGTTGCAGAAGACCGCGGTCACGCCTTAGTCCTTCGCCTGGGGTGGTAACGTGGAGTGGCCCGCGCCTTCGCCGTTGACTCCGTAAAGGATGTTAGCCATAAGTCGAAGTAGTATACGGTAGGAAATTCGCGTGGAATGCGTTCGCTAAGACGCTACGGCACTTGCGGGGACACCGATGCCGGATAGCCTGCTCCCGGTAATCGCCGGTACGATCTGAATCTGCACCAACTGCCGCGGCGGCGGAGAGGCTGTCTCCTTCTTCGCCAGCAGATTCTTGGACGGAATACCGGTTCGGGCGAAGGATTTCTCACAATCCGCAGTCGAGGGACCGCGCATATTCCCTTCCATGAACGCCAAGCCGGGGCATCGAGTGCAGGTCGAGCCGTGCGCACACTGCGAACAACTGGAAAGATCGCGCAAGCGGATCGAGCGAATTTCCTTCAATTGCTCGGAATTGCGCCAGATGTCGATAAAGCGCTGCTGCCGGACGTTGCCGCAAGACAATGGAAACTGCACGCAAGGATAGAACTCACCGTAAGGAGAAACGTAGCAGGCAGTGTGACCGGCGCTGCAAGGCAAAGAATTCATGCTGTCGGCATCGGGCGCCGGCGGCGGCGCGCAAAACTCATCGACATTGCTGATGTATGCTTCGTCCCGAAACAGCGTGTGCAATTCGGACACGCCCGCCTTCAGGTCGAGAATGGAGCGGTCGCCGTCCATCATCGGCGTGATCGTCGGATCCAGCGTGTACTTGACGCCAAGTTCATCGGCCAGAACCCGCACGCCGTGGTGGTCCCGCATGTTCTCCGTCATCAGCACGTTGGCGATCACCACTTTCAAACCTTGCGCTCTCAGAAAGCGGATGGCGGCGACCGACCGCCGGAACGAGCCCGCCACCTTCGTGATCGCGTCGTGCCCCTCCGGCCGGCCCGAATAGATGCTAACCTGAATCGATTCCACCCCAAGATCGCGCAATCTCGCCGCCTGCGCCTCGCGAATCAGCACGGCGTTGGTCTTGAGCTTGATACAGAAGGTAAGTTCGCGCGCGTACTCCAGAATCTCGAAGAAGTCCTTGCGCATGAAAATCTCGCCGCCGCTGAGGGTGAGAATGAAAACACCGGCCTCGGCCATCTCCTTGAGCAGCCGCTTGATCTCGACCGTGGTCATCTCGCCGTGATCGTCGTGATCGAGGTAGCAGTGTACGCACTGCTCGTTGCAGCGGTAAGTGAGATCGAGTTGCACGCTGAAAGGCACGCCCAGCCGCAGCGCCCGTTCGCCCATCTCCTGCATCAGCACGCTCATGGTCGATGTTGCTCCTGCACGGGCGATTTACTCGGGATCGGCTCTTCCGAGATCAGCAAAATACCGTGCTTGGCTAAATCCGCGGCCAGCGCCTCGGCATCTCGCATCGCTTCTTCCGGCTTCACTTCAAACTCGGAGCAGATGCGGCTCTCCACAATTTCATCAAGCGGTGTCGCGCCGTCGGCCGCCTGCCAGAGAACCGTGGCAGTCGGGTTCAGCGTGAACAGCGTCGATCCCTGCGCCGACATCACCAGCATTTCCTCACCCAACATGCGGGCGGCGATGCGTGGACTCCGTGCGACATAAACTTTCTTGCTCATTGGATCATCTCCCAAACGCGCGCATCCGGCATGAACGTAAGCCTGTAAACCGGCACGCGATGGACGAAGTCGCAGGCAGTCTGAAATACCCGGTGAACCAACTTTGGATCTTCGGCAAAAAAAAGTACATTGCCCAGAAGCCCGCGAGCGGCATCGGTCACAGCGACCGGCTCAATGCGATTCTCGGGACCTTTCGTCAGGAGATAAAGCGCGGCTACCGGCGCAGAAGTATTTTCCCCAAGCCTCGCGAGTTCGCCGGTGAACGGCGTCCCGTAAGCAACATAGCCCTCGTCATGCTTGCGCAGGTATGAGATCTCGTCGGTGAGAAGGGTAACGTCCCCTGGCGCGAGTCCTGAAATAGTCGTCTTCCCTGCCCCGGAAACTCCCGCAAACAAGAAAGCCTTCCCGTTGCGAATCGCGCTGGCCGAGTGCAGAAGGAATCCACCTTGTTTTGCCAGCACGAGCGTATGCACGATGCGCAGCACGGCGTCCATCGAGTAAGGGTTCGCTTTCTGATGAATGACCCCCGAGCGCTCGGCAGGATTCCATTCAGCGCGAAAATCGGCCCTCTCCATGAGCCACCGGCCGGAGTGATGACTGACGTTCACCTCCGCGTCTGGATCGGCAAACGTCGGTTCCACCAATTCCACGTCGAATTCGAATTCGGCTCCCGATTCCGCGCTGACAAATCCGGAATACCGCTGCTGCAGCAGATCAAGAAAGCTCGAGTCTCTGGTATTCACCCTGATGGCGACATCGCCGATGACGATAACCGCACTGTAACGCTCGACTTGTAGCGCTAGCTCTGGCACGGAATCGCTTCCTTGGAGACTAATTTCTCGCCAGCGTGAATCAAACGGTGCAGCAAGACCAGCGCCCGCGCCGCCGGAACTGAGCGCCTGAGAATATTCGCGGTCACACGTCCAACGGGACTCAGCTCAGCCGAAACTGGGATCAATCTTCCCGCACGGATTAGAAACGCCACCCGACCCAACAAGTCACCGTCACTCACCGGATCATCCGGCGCAGGGATAGCATCACCCTGCGTAATCCATTGAGGTTTCCCCGGAACATCCGCCTTCGCGACAAGGCGATGAGCGCGAAGCCTGCCCTCGCGCGCCACCAGGACAACATCTCCGACGTGAAACTGGTCCCGGTTAACGCGTTCCACCACAAGCGTTTCCCCTGGCCAGATGGCAGGGAGCATGCTCCAGCCCGTCGCCGCAAAACGAAGTTTGCCGAAAGAACGCAGAACCTCCGCTGCAAGGTCGCACTTCACAGTGTCGGCAGTTTCAGATGGGGTTCTCTCGCCCTGCTTCATGATTTAGTATTCAGAGAGCATCCGGATTGGGTGGTAGTCATCTTGCCGCACCCCAACGCCGAGGTCACGAAGACCTGTTCGTAGCGAAAGCCCGGCTTCTCGTAAGGTTTCTTCTCGATTGCCGCTGGACGCGGCTCTTCGCTGGATGATTGATTCATGGCCATAATGATCTTTCCTCGTTACTGCCCTTCACTTCCGCCTCGCTACTTCAATTGCGACTGCGACGCCTGCACCGCGCACCCGCCGGTACCCGACGCTCCACAAGGGTGATCGCTCAGAGTGGAGAAGTATACCTGAGAAGTTCCCAGAAGAGTTCCCGAGCCCACCGTGTTGTCGACGATAATGCCGCTCGTACCTCCGGTGGCCGGGAGAACAAAGCTACCGAGCGCACCAGCATTGGTCCACGTCACCGTATCATCGAGCGTGGTTCCACCCGGAATCGTGCTCCATGTCGGGACGGTTCCGCCGGTTGTACCGGCGATGGTCACGACCTCGATGTTTCCATTGCCATCGAGAATTCGAGGATCCGTTCTGGTGTAAAGTTCACCGGCCGACCAGACTGCCTGTGCGGCAGCCGTAAGCGGCCCCTGATTGATCCATTGCACGGTACCATCCGTTGTCGTCGACCCGGCCGCGTCGGTCCAAATGGGCGTCGTCGCTCCGGAGGTTCCCGCCGCGACCACCACGTTGATGAACAGGAGATCGGAGGACATGCTAGCGGGATCGAGTGCGAGAACCTCCTGCCCCACCGCGTATGTGGTGGTGGGTTGCCAGACGGTATCCTCAAAGTTGAAGAGGCAGCCGCCCGCGGCGCAGGCTAGGTTCCGGCCGTTGTCTTCCACGCTGACGAAGAGCCATTCCGTCGCTCCTCCTGTGGCATTCGCATTGAAAACGTCCGTGACCGGAGAACACGCGGGCGTGGCGGACGTGGTGAACGGTGTGATGGGTATCCCAGCCGAGGGTAAAATGCCAGCCGCAATGGGAATTTGGTACAGGGTTGGAGGCCCTCCGGTGTTGCCGCAAACGTAGAGGTTTCCTGTGGGCGGGTCTACGGAGTTTTCGTAGGCACTGTCGAAAGCTCCGATATAGAGAGGATTCGGGTCTGGTCCAGAAAGAGTCACTGTGCTGGTTCCAACGATCGCTTTCGTTGGAACATCATGGGCAGTAAAGGTTGTGTTGGTCTGGTAAACCACGGAGCAGGCAGCTCCGCCCGTGCAACCCACGCTGCCGTCACTCGACGAGAACACGTAGACGAATCCAGACGTGGAATCGACGATCGGGCCTTCTACGATCCCCGTGCCATAATCCAACTTGCCCGATTGGGTCACTGCGGCGCTTGTGCTATTCACCCAGTACAAGTACCCGCCGAAATCCCCGACAAACACATTCCCCGTCGCATAATCGTGGACCGGGCTGGAGAGAGCAGTGGGGTTGGCGGAATTCACCTGGACGGGGAAAAGTCCATTGTGAACTTCCGCCGGGACTCCCTTAAACAACGGCGTGATCTTGTGGAGCCAGCCTGATGCTCCTCCGACCCAACCGGTATCGCCGCTGAAGTCCACGAAGACCGAAGAGGTTGTGTCGTCGGTTTGGGTGGACCCGCTGTCACTCAGGAGGATTTCCGTCATGCAGGGCGCGTGGCAACCTGGGTACGCGGCAGCGGTCACGGGAGTAAGGGTCTGCGGCGCGCCGACGGTCTGGGTCACGGAAGGCGCCCATTTCAGCAGCACTAGAATTCCGAAGCCGCCTTCGGTTTCAACAAACGCGACTTGCGTGCCGTCGCGGGAGAACGCGGGAGAAGTCAGAATCTTTCCGCCGGTGTTGTATGCCCAGTACACCGAGGGCACCGTATCCACCGTCGTGACCGCGTTGTCGCTCATCGTCACCGCCCCGGTCAGGGCAATCGCCCGACCGGCGAGCGAAGCACCCCCGTCCAGTGTGACCGACACCTGCGCGAGGATATCCCCTACCGCAACGGCATTTGCGAAGAGGGTGGCCGAACTTCCAACGAGCCAAATCACGTTTCCAGCCGTTGCGCCGCCAGTCAGCACCACGGTGCCAGAAAGCGTGAGCGTACTGCCAATCTGAAAAATGTAGGTTCCGTTGCCGTTAAGCGTCACGGTCTGCCCGGCACTCAAGGCGAGCGAAGCGGCGACGTTGTACAGGCCGGGAGCAAAAGTCTCTCCATCCAGAGGTGAAGTAATGGTTGTTGCGCCCCCCAATCCCTGATAGTGGGTATACGCAGCACTGGCGTCCGCTTGGGCCTGGGCTGCCGCCGTATCCCCGATGTCCTCCACTGCGGGAGACGTAAGCACGCCGGGCGGAAAACCAGTTAGACTGCCGGGAGAGATGCCGATGTTGGCGCCCGTGACCACGGTATTCCCCGTGTTCGTCACACCAGAGGAAGCGAGAACCGAGAAGTTCGCGGCCGTCGCCAAGTCAAGGTCGACACAGCCGGAGTAGAGGTTGTCGTAGGCCACGACGCTGGCTTGCGTGGCCGATCCTTCGAGACCTGTACTGTAGACAACGAAATCGGGCTGCGTGGCATTCCCGCAGTTGGCAGTAGTTCCCAGAAATGAAAACTTAGCCGGGAAGTTTCCGGCGCCAACACTTGCGCCGAGGCCCAGGCTTTCCTGCCAGTCCCGCTTCATCTCTTGATTTCTACGCCTGCGCCGGACTCTCGCGTCGCTGCGCAACTCCGAGGCCAGGGCGTCACGGCTCTGCGCCGCCGGCACCATCACCGGCAACTCGCGCCGATAGCGCTGCTGCCAATAGCGAGGGTCCTGTTCCACCCGCTTGGCCTGTTCCGTCGTCGCCGGTCTGGAGAAGATGACGCTGCGATGACTCCAGTCGCTGGGTACCGGGATGGTTGCCTCCGGGCTGCGGGAAGCCTGACCGAACAACGCTGGAGACAAAGTGAGCACTCCGAGAATTGAGACACCGAACCACAGTAACCGCTGCTGGTTGCTTCTCATTTTTCTCCCTGATGCTTAAGGGCACGGACCACGGCCAGAATTGTAGCGGTCGACACCAAACGCCTCCGCCGTTCTGCACTTGGACTCTTGGATGGCTTGCTGGGAAATAATCATACACCCGAGTGTTTTGCGCGGGTTCCGAAAATTTGCCCGCGCAGGCGTAGATTTCCACAGGGATTTCCACGCCCCAAGCAATGGAATCCGCAGCGGGCATGCGCGGCAACGGCTAGCTGTCAGCCGCCTGCGCGATCAGGCCGGAAGCGTCGCGGTAGGAATCTGCTGGGCGCGGTTGCGCAGCTCCTCGAACAGAACGGTGCTCAGGTAGCGCTCTCCGAAAGACGGCAAAATCGCCACGATCAGCTTCCCCGCATTCTCGGGACGCCGCGCCACTTGCAGAGCGGCAAAGACCGCGGCTCCGGAAGAAATTCCCACAAAAATGCCTTCTTCCAACGGCAGCCGCCGCGCCGTGCGGATCGCGTCATCGTTGCTGACCTGGATCACCTCGTCAATGTAGTCCCGGCGCAGGATGCTGGGAACAAAGCCGGCGCCGATCCCTTGAATCTTGTGCGGCCCGGGCTTTCCTCCGGAGAGCACCGGACTTTCCGTCGGCTCGACGGCGATGGCTTTGAACGACGCCTTCTTGGGCTTGATGAATTGGCAAACGCCAGTGATGGTCCCGCCGGTGCCAATGCCGGAGACCAGAAAGTCGACCCGTCCGTCGGTATCATTCCAGATCTCGGGGCCCGTGGTCTCGAAGTGGATCTTGGGATTGGCCGCATTGTCGAACTGCTGCAGCATGTAACTGTTGGGAGTGCTCGCCAGCAACTCCTCGGCTTTGAGGATGGCGCCCTTCATGCCTCGCGGACCGGGCGTAAGAACGATTTCCGCGCCGAAGGCCAGCAGCAGTACACGCCGCTCCAGACTCATGGTTTCCGGCATCGTCAGAATCAGCTTGTAGCCTTTAACGGCGGCTACAAAAGCCAGGCCGATTCCGGTATTGCCGCTCGTGGGCTCGATCAGCACGGTCTTGCCCGGATGAATTTTGCCCGCGCGCTCCGCCTCGGCGATCATGCTTACGCCGATACGGTCCTTTACGCTGCCCACCGGATTCTGGCTTTCCAGTTTGACGACAACGTCGGCCACGCAACCTTCCGTGACCTTATTAAGCCGCACCAGCGGAGTGTGGCCGATGAGTTCGGTAATATCGTTTGCAATTTTCATGGTCAGGTCTGCTCTTTTCCCGGTTTAACGTGATGGCCTTCCGGAACCGCACTGACGACAAGACGAGTAACACTACTAACATAATCGCCTATCCGCCCGAACGCAAGCTTCGGCGGAAAAATCGGTGATTGGCGGAAGCGAGTGGGAGTCGAACCCACCGGTGACGGGGTGACCCGCCGCCCGCCGGTTTTGAAGACCGGGACGATCACCGGACCGCATGCGCTTCCNNCTACTTCGGCTGGGGCACGATCCTCAGATACGGTTTGGGCGACTTCCAGCCTCCCGGATACTTCTGTTGCGCTTCCTCGTTCGACACTGAGGGCAGGATGATGACCTCGTCCCCCTGCTTCCAATTCACCGGCGTAGCAACTTTATGTTTGGCCGTGAGCTGCATGGAGTCAACCACCCGAAGTATTTCGTCGAAATTCCGGCCGGTACTCATGGGGTAACTCAGTTGCAGTTTGATTTTCTTATCCGGACCGACGACGAACACGGTGCGCACTGTCGCATTGTCCGCCGCAGTGCGTCCCTCCGAGGTATGCCCGCTCTCGGCCGGCAACATGCCATAGAGCTTGGCAATCTTGAGCTCGGGATCGCCGATCATCGGGTAGTTCACCTTGGCGCCCTGAGTCTCCTCAATATCGGCGGCCCACTTGCCGTGGCTGCTCACCGGGTCCACGCTGAGGCCGATGATCTTGGTGTTCCGCTTGGCGAATTCAGGCTGCAGGCGCGCCATGTAACCGAGTTCCGTGGTGCATACGGGAGTGAAGTCTTTGGGATGCGAAAACAAAATCGCCCAGCCGTCGCCGATCCNNTTTCGGTTGCCGTCTCGGTGCTCATGTTTCTCTCCTCGTGAATTCAATTTGCTCGACGCTGTAAGAGTTGGCCCAGCCGCGGCTCTTAATTCGGGTGAACGTCGGATGAAAACGAAACCCACCCGTTTTGCCGGGTGGGTTGGAAGAAATCTTGTTCGCTTCCTACCCACACGCCGGCGGACACATGCAACAACACGCGAAGCCGGCATTGGGGAAGCAAAACATGCAGCTAGAATAGAATCCTCAACTGACCGTGTCAACCGCCAGGTAGCCAGCAGCGCCGTTTCTGGGGAGTTTTGTTGCATCGTGAAAACAGTCGCTGTCATCTCTGTAGCTACGGCACGGTTCTTGCCGAAATGCCATCGACTTTTCCACTCGGGAACGGTTCATGAGCCAACCATCAAGATGTCTGAAGATAGCGCAGTGGGACGTTTTCTCTTCGCGTCGCCTNNNGAAATGACGCAGATCGATCCGACCTTTGGAATACAACACGAGCGGGAAGCGGTGGCCCGGGCGACCGGTTTGCGCGTGCAGGACTTCGACGACTCCTTGCCCATTCAAACCGTTTCCACGGGAATTCCGTTCACTGTGACGCCTCTGAAATCGCTGACGGTCATGCGGAATTTACAAATCGATCTGAGCAGCGCGGCCGAGTATCTCGCGAGGACCGCGGGCAAGTTTTTTTATTTCGTCACCCGGGAAACCGTGGATCGCGAAGCTCGCTTGCACGCTCGAATGCTCTTCTACAACGGCGAGGATCCAGCCACGGGCTCAGCCGCGGGTTGTTCCGCGGCTTGGATGGTGGCGCATGGTGTGGCTAAGCCCGACGAGCGCGTCCTTATTGAACAAGGGGTGGAGATGAGGCGTCCCAGTCGGATTTTCGTGCGGGCCTCGCAGAGCGATAACCGGGTAGTTAACGTGCGCGTGGGTGGAAACTCGGTTGAAATCATGCGCGGCGAAGTTTTTCTTTAGGGGAACGCGTGCAAGCATCGCAGAATTGCACCTTTCGCAATCTCGAAAAAAGTCAATGGCAAAAATCTGCCAATGACTTCAACGGTACTTTACAGTGCTGGTCGCNNTATTCCCGCGGCGAAGAGGCCCTGGACCGTTTCAAGCAGGGAGGCATCGATCTGGTTGTCACCGACATGGCCATGCCCGGCCTGGATGGTCCGCAGTTGATCGCAGCAGTTAAAAACCTTTCACCCCACGTTCCGGCAATCCTCATTTCGAGCAAGGCCCGCATCTACGATCATGAATCGCAAGCCGACGTGTTCCTGGCCCGGGGCATGTACGCACCCGCGGATCTGCTGGAACGAATCCGTCTGCTTCTGGTGCGCAAGCGCGGACCCAAGCGNNTCCTTCAGCGTGCAAAAAGGAGAGTTTGTAACGGTGGTCGGCCCTTCGGGCAGTGGCAAGTCCACTCTGTTTTACCTTTTGGGTGGGCTGACGCGTGCCGATTCCGGCAAAGTGATCATGGCTGGCGATGATTTCGCCACGCTCTCGGATGCGGAACGCACGCGCATACGCAAGCGCAAAATTGGCTTCGTATTTCAGAAGTTCAACCTGCTGCCCACGCTCGACGCTCGTTCCAACATTGCCATCGCGCAGGAGATTGCCGGAAACGGGGACCGCGATCCCGCGTTTTTTCTCCGCATCTGCGATTTATTGGGACTTAGCAAGCGGCTAGACCATCGCCCGTCAGAACTTTCCGGTGGCGAGCAACAACGCGTAGCCTTGGCTCGCGCCCTCGTCAACAAGCCAGCGGTGGTTTTGGCCGACGAGCCCACTGGAAATCTGGACACCGAGAACTCGAACGTTGTCTTGAAAATGTTGCGGCAGTCCAACCAGGAATTAGGCCAGACCGTGCTGATGATCACCCACAATCCCGAGGCAGCCCGCTATGGAGACCGCATCATTCACATGCGCGACGGCCACATTGTGCAACCCGAAGAAGATCCGCAGTGGGCGCCTCACTAAAGGCGCTTAGAGGTGTTCCTTCGGGCGTCGTCTACCTCCCCCGTGAGGATCACGTATCGCCGCGATGAGCGGCGCGTAATGAAGGTCATGCCACATCGGATTGATCACGTCACTATCCGGATCGCGAATGCAGACGACCGGCCATCCCTGATCCCAATTATCAACGCGGCGTTTGGCATCGAGGCGTTCCTCGAAGGCACGCGCACGGATGACGAACACCTTTCAGCAACTATGCGCAAAGGCGATCTTATGGTTGCAGAACGCGACGGGCAAGCGATCGCGAGCGTGTACGTCGAACTGCGCGGCGAACGGGCATATTTCGGAATGCTCGCGGTCGATCCGGCGCAGCAAGGCAAGGGGCTGGGAAAATTAATGACGGCGGCGGCAGAGCAGTACGGCCGCGATCATGCGTGCGAGCATATGGACATCAGCGTGTTGAGCCTGCGCCCGGAATTGCTTCCGTTCTATCGAAACCTGGGATATTCCGAAACCGGCACCGAGGACTTTCACCCGACCCGTCCGCTAAAGGCTGGCGTCAGTTGCCACTGTATCGTGATGTCGAAGCCACTGTGACGTGCCGCCAATTGCCGCAGACTGCCCGCTTGTTTATAATCGATTGGTCGAGCGGGAGTAGCTCAGTGGTAGAGCGCGACCTTGCCAAGGTCGATGTCGCGGGTTCGACCCCCGTCTCCCGCTCCAGACATTTTCCGTCATTCAAGGAGACTCCGTGAGACCTCGGTCAGTCTTCTGAGTGGTCTTCTTGGAAACTCACCTGCCCGTGATTCTCCCCCATGGGCATGGGTGGACTTTTTCGGCTGGTAACGCTACTTTAATCAATGAGAGGGCGCGGTACCCAAGTGGTAAGGGAGAGGTCTGCAAAACCTTTATGCGTCGGTTCGATTCCGACCCGCGCCTCCAATCCTCCCTATAGCTATCTCGCTCTGCCGACCTCAATGTTGTGAGGCTTCCAGCAGTTCCTTCAGATACTGCTGCCACACTGCCGCCCAAGTGTGAGTACCGTGACCGCGGGTTTGCTCCGAGATCGGAATCAGCACGAAGCGGCCTTTCTTCACTCGTTTGATTTCATGTTCCGCAATTCCCAGTTCCGGCGGATTGATGAAATCGTCGGCTGAGTTCACAAACATCACCGGCACGGTGATCTTCTCGAGCTGCGGCGAAGGATCATAGTTCCGCGAGGCATTCAGCGCGTAAAGCAGGTCGTTAGCATCGTGGTCCGCACTGAATCGCTTCACGTAGTCCCGCTCCGCCGCATCGGTCGCATCACGCGTCGGAAGGTTCTTCTGCATCTGCAGGGCCGAACCTGCGGCGATGTAAAACATCTCTGCCCCTATCTTCAGCGCGCCCCATGGCTGGGCAGTATACTCACCGTTTTTCCAGTCGGGATCCTCGCGAATACCATCGATCACCATCTTCCGCCAGATTCGATTCCGTCCCGCAATCTCCACCGGCTGGCAGGCCAAGGGCATGAGTGCGTCCATAAAGTCGGGATAGGTTTCGCCCCAAACCCAGGAATGCATGCAGCCCATGGAGGTACCCAGGATCAGGCGTAGATGGTTGACCCCCAATCCTTTTTCCAGCAATTCGTGCTGCGCCGCGACCATGTCGTCGTAGTCATACTGCGGAAAATGGGCGTGCATGCCGTCGCTGGGCTTGCTGGACTCTCCGTGGCCGATGTTATCCGGCAGAATCACGTAATAACGCGTGACGTCGAGGAGTTGCCCCGGTCCGAATAGCACGCCCGCAAACTGCGGCGCGAGGAAATGTCCGCCGGAACCGGTAGTACCGTGCAAAAGCAGCACGGCATTCGTAACCCGGCCGTTCGCATCGCGCACAGGCGCTCCAAAGGTCGCGTAGTGCATCCGCAATTCAGGAAGGGTCTCGCCCGACTTGAAATGGAAATCGTGAGAAACGTAGTCGCCTCCCTTGGGCGTGGGCAACCGCGTTTGCTGCTGCGCCGACAGAGCTAACGCGCAAAGGAACAGCAGGAAGACTGCCAAAGCAAACTTAGCCGCTCGTATGCAAACGTGCATGTTCGCACCTCTTCTCCCGTGATCGAAGCCAGCCCGGCTCCATCATCTACTGCTGCCGGATTGACCTCACTTTGCGGACTGTAACAGTTGCAGATCGGCCAGCACTTCCTCGCTGTGACCCTGCGGACTGACCTTGATGTACACCTTTTCTGATCACGCCCGCGGGATCGATCAGGAAAGTGTTGCGCGCGGCAAGAGTCGTTCCGTTGTATTCCATGATCGAGCCGTACTCTTGAGCAACCGCGTGGCTGGAATCCGCAAGCAGCTTGAAGTTCAAACCTTCCTTGGTGCAGAAGCTCTTGTGCGAATCGACGTCGTCCACGCTGACGCCGACGACCACGGCATTCTTCTGGGTGTATTTATCGATGTCGCGTTGGAAGTTGTGTGCTTCGATCGTGCACCCCGAGGTAAAGTCCTTGGGATAGAAGTAGAGCACCACCCACTTACCCTTGAATTGATCGAACGACACCTGCGCTCCCTCCTGGCTGGGCAGGCTGAAAGCGGGGGCCTCGCTGCCCACTCTCGGGGGCTGCGGTTGATCCGCGGCAACGGCAAAAAGTGCAGCCAGCACCAGGGTCAGGCTAAGTACGGGACGAGTCTTCATGACACTCCTTTCAAAAACGTATGTTACTAAGGATAAATGATGACCACACGGCTTTGGCAAGGCGCTCAGGAACTCATCCTCTTCGGCCTCTACCTGGGCTCGCGCTCTTTGGTCATCCCCGAGGATCACAAAGCGACGTGATTAACATCACAGACCGGACGTTCTGTGCCCTCTACTTTTGATCAGTCGCAGCCTGCTGTGGAAAGCATCTTACTCCTGACTCATGGCAGGACGAAACGTGGCATCTCCCCTGCGGCCCAGCTCTGTACACCTGGCGTTCCGGTATCGCTGGAAACCTGTGCGCCGAGCCGGTTTGAATGATTTGTAGCGATCAGCACTGCGGTTGGAATTTCCGTGTTCGAGATTCGTTCACAGCCGCACCGCTGACGCGCAGGGCCGGGCATATTGCAAGTCGTTGTCAAGCTACGCCCTGCTGATTGGTGATTTATGGCAACTACGCTCGCGCCGGCCAAGACGCCNNAATTCCTCCTTTGTCATCGCCGTGGGCCCAAGGTTACGATCCAACCGGGCATTGGTGGCTGTCCACGATGCTGGCCGCGCTGCCGATTGTCGTGTTGCTCGGGAGCCTCGCCCTCGGACACGTTAAGGCGCACTACGCGGCCCTCGCCGGCCTGGCAGCAGCATTGCTCACCGCCATCTTTGCCTTCCATATGCCGGCGCGTCTGGCTGGCGCGACCGCCGTTTATGGCGCCGCTTATGGTCTCTTCCCGATTGGCTGGATCGTGCTGAATGTCATCTTCATGTACCAACTCACCGTCGAGTCCGGACGATTCCACGTATTGCAGCACAGCCTTACCGGCATCACTCAGGACCGTCGCCTGCAGTTGCTCCTGATCGCGTTTTGCTTCGGAGCCTTCTTTGAGGGCGCAGCCGGATTCGGGACACCGGTCGCGGTAACTGCCGCTCTGCTGATTGGCCTCGGATTCAAACCGCTGCAAGCCTCCGGCCTGTCGCTGATCGCCAACACCGCGCCCGTGGCATTCGGCGCGCTGGGCACGCCGATCATTGCACTGGCCAAGGTCACAGGGTTCAGCGAGATCACCCTGGGCGCGATGGCCGGACGCATCCTCACGCCGTTTTGCGTCCTCGTGCCCTTCTGGTTGGTTTGTACATTTGCCGGGTGGAGCGGAATGCTGGAGGTATGGCCGGCCATCCTCGTAGCCGGAGTCTCGTTCGCGATTCCTCAACTGCTCATATCGAATTTGCATGGCCCCTGGGTGGTCAATGTCATCGCATCGGTCGTCTCCATGGCCTGCCTGATCGGTTTCCTCTTTATCTGGCACCCCAAGCGCGTCTGGACATTCGAGGGCGAAGAGGGCAAGACCGGCCACCACGCTCATCACGGCTTCACTCGTTCTGAGGTCGCGCGAGCCTGGGTGCCGTGGATCATCCTGAGCGTAATCGTCTTCCTGTGGGGCACTCAAACCGGCAAGAACCTGATGAATGCGCCGGAAAAAACATTCGCCTCGCTGGCAAGCTGGAGTACTCCACCGAGCAAAATCACCAACCCGCAGTTTCCGGTCAGTGGGCTGAACAATTTGGCTCTTCGTGTCCCACCGGT
>PMXH01000461.1 GCA_003165855.1 Acidobacteriaceae bacterium
AGGGGCTAGGGGCTGGGGTTTAGGGCCCAAGGGCTGACCCCTGACTACGAGCTCCCAATCAGCCAGCCGGTAATGAACACCAACACTCCGCCCAACCCGACCTGAAGTGCGGCCGAAACCCACGGACTATCCATATAGCGGTGCCGAATCCAGGTGATGGCGGCCAATTCGGCAACCACCACCGCGCCCGCGGCCCACAGTGCCTTGTGGAAGTCGCGCAGCAAGAACGGCAGCGTGTGTCCAATGCCGCCGAGCGCAGTCATCGCTCCGCAGATCACACCGCGCACCCAGGGATGGCCGCGCCCGGTCAGGCTGCCATCATCGGACAGCGCCTCCGCGAATCCCATGCTGATGCCCGCTCCTGCCGAGGCCGCGAGGCCCACCCGAAACGCATCCCAACTGTTGGTGGTGGCAAATGCCGCCGCGAAGACCGGTGCCAGCGTTGACACCGAACCATCCATCAGCCCCGCCAAACCAGGCTGCACAATTTGCAATACGAAGAGGCGGCGCTGTGCGCGCTCTTCGTCAGCCTTCACGTTGCCGGGAAGCTTTTCCGCATCCAGTTCCTGGGCACGATGTTCGTGCGAGCGCTCTTCGCTCGCGAGATCGTCAAGCAGTTGCCGGATGCTGGCGTCCTGGGTGAGCGCACCGGCTCTTTCATAGAACCGGCGCGTCTCCACTTCCATGGTGCTGGCTTCCTTGCGCACCGCTTCAATGCGCATGGGCCGGATCAGCCACAGTGCCGGACGCTCCACGAATCCACGCACGTCCTGGCGCCGGATCAAGGGAATGTGTTCGCCAAACTTCTGCCGGTAGAGCTCGATCAACCGCCGCCGGTGCCCGGATTCTTCTTCGCGCATGCCTTCGAACATGGCCGCAGATGCCGGATAGTCCACCCGCAAGCCTTCGGCAAAATCGGAGTACACCCGTTCGTCTTCTTCTTCCAGGGAAATGGCCAGAGCCAGCACTTCGCGTTCGCTGAGTTCCTGAAACTTCTTCATGGCGACCAGCTTACCTTTCCGTGCGGGGCTTAGACAAATCGGAAACGGGTTGAGAAGAGACCCCGACTCGGTGCTACTATCCAGTGCATGACGCCTCGGAAATCGTCGGGTTCCCGGAAGCGCGAGAAGCCAACGCGCAAGAGCAAAGGCAAGGGGAAGATAACGACACAGGTCAAGGCGCATGACGCCCCGCATGCTCCGGAACTGGTCATCATCACCGGGATGAGCGGTTCGGGCAAGGCGTCTGTGCTTAAAGCTTTCGAAGATCTAGGCTACTACTGTGTTGATAACCTGCCGGTCGAACTGATCCCGCGTTTCGCGGAGATGGCGTTGCAATCTGCCGAGATCCGCCGCACTGCGCTGGTGGTGGATGTGCGCGAAGGTTCGAAGCTCGAGCAGCTGCCGGGCATTCTGAAGGCGGTGCGGCGGACGATTCCCACGAAGGTCGCCTTCCTGGAAGCCTCCGATGCGGTGCTGTTGCGGCGCTTCAGCGAGACGCGCCGCCCGCATCCCCTGGGCACGGACGCGCCGGTGAATGCCTCGCTTAAAGCCGAACGCCGTCACCTGGCGAGCATCCGAGCCTTGGCCGACATCGTTATCGACACGTCCAAATTCAACGTACACGAATTGCGAGCGCACATCACGGAGCGTTTCCAGGAGCAGTCTTCGGAAAAAAGCATCCTGGTTTCGTGCGTGAGCTTCGGCTTCCGCCACGGCGTACCGGAAGAGGCTGATCTGGTTTTCGACGTTCGCTTCCTGCCCAATCCACACTTCGTGCCGGAATTCCGTCCGCTTACGGGCCGCGATCCGCGCGTAGCCAAGTACATTCGGTCTTTTCCGCAGACCAAGGAGTTCATCCAACGCATTTCCGATCTCCTGATTTATCTGCTGCCGCACTACGTTCACGAAGGCAAGAGCTATCTCACCATCAGTTTTGGCTGCACGGGGGGCCAGCATCGTTCGGTGATGATTGCCGAGGAAGTCGGCAAGCGGCTGCACCAGGCCGGATACCGGGTGAAGGTGGCGCATCGGGATATGCCGAAGTGAGGAGATTCTGTCGCTGGTCCTTGGTCCTTAGTCGTTCGCCGCATGGGATCCGATCACGCTGGCACGGGGCAAACGACGACAAACGACCAGCGACCGCAGTAGAATAAGCCCTTGCACAGCATGTCTATGCCATCGTCCGTAAGCCACTGCGGCCCGCGTGGAGTTCTATGCGGCAACTGATGCGCCTGGCTCGTTACGCGCTTCCCTATTGGTGGCAGATTCTGTGTTCCGTCGTGCTCATGGCGTTCGTAGGAGCGCTCGACGCGTTCAAGTTTCTACTGATTCGTCCCATCTTTGACCGCGTGTTGAATCCGGCCACCGGATCGAAAGACATACAACTTTTCGTCATTCCGATTACGCACCACGCGGTCTATCTGCAGCAGTTGGTGCCTTCCCGTCTTACGAATGCGTGGACCATGGTTGCGGTTGCTCTGGTTGGTTCCACCGTCCTCAAAGGAATTTTTGACTACACGGGTACGTATCTGGTGAACCACGCCGGCTTCGGCATGATCACCGACCTGCGGGATGATCTTTACAACGCAATCCTGCGGCGCTCGGCGGCATTTTTCTCCAAACACACAACCGGTACGTTGCTTTCTACCATCGTCAATGACATCGAGCGGGTGCAGTACGCCATGTCCACGGTGCTGGCGGAATTCCTGCAGCAGTTTTTTACCTTTCTCTCGATCGCCGCCGTGGTGGTGATCCTCGGAGGAAGGCTCTCGTGGGCGCTGTTGCTGTTCGTTCCGGTGATCGTTTATTCCTCGCGCAAGATCGGCTCGCGGGTACGGAGCACGACCCGGCAGGGACAGGACAAGCTCGCCGAGATTCAGAACAT
>PMXH01000534.1:0-4479 GCA_003165855.1 Acidobacteriaceae bacterium
ATGGAGCCGGGGCCGATGCCAACCTTGATGCCGTCGGCTCCGGCGCGAGCCAATTCGCATGCGCCGTCGAAGGTGGCGACGTTGCCGGCCAACAGTTCCACGTCGGGCAGCTTCGACTTCACGAGCTTTACGGCATCGAGGACTCGAGTGGAGTGGCCGTGGGCGCTGTCGATGGCGAGCACGTCCACTTTGGCTTCGGCTAGTTCCTGGGCGCGCTCGAGAAAGTCGCCGGTTGCGCCGATGGCCGCGCCGACGCGCAGGCGTCCCTGAGAATCTTTGGCGGCGTTGGGATATTTCAACTTCTTCTGAATGTCTTTTACGGTGATGAGTCCCTTGAGGTTGTACTTGTCGTCGACGACGAGAAGTTTTTCGACGCGGTGCTCGTGGAGAATCTCTTCGGCATCTTCGAGCGTGGTGCCAACGGGTACGGTGATGAGGTTTTTCTTGGTCATCACGCGATCGATGGGAATGTCGAAACGGGTTTCGAAGCGCAGGTCGCGGTTGGTGAGAATGCCGACGAGCTTGCCATGCTCGGTGATGGGCACGCCGGAAATCTTGTACTTGCGCATGACCTCGAGTGCGTCGCTGACTTTGTCGGTGGGCGACATGGTGACCGGGTCGACGATCATGCCGCTTTCCGAGCGCTTTACTTTATCGACTTCGTTGGCTTGCTGCTCGATCGTGAGGTTGCGATGGATGATGCCGAGGCCGCCCTGCTGGGCGAGNNTCCATGGCGGCGCTGACGATGGGGATATTCAGGCTGATGTTGCGGGTGAGTTGGGTCTGGGTGGAGGCGGTCGCGGGAATCACGTCGGAGCGCGCAGGTAAGAGGAGGACGTCGTCGAAGGTGAGAGCTTCGGGTACAGGAAAATGAATCATAAGTTTCTCGGAAAGACTCCCAGCCTGTGGGGTGAATCTTTATTCTAGAGAGGGCGCGGGGATTCAGGCAAATCTTAGCTTCGGGCTTCTCGAGCCTGTTCCGGCGCTGACTGCATCCGAGGAGCGGGATCGCCCTACGCCCACAGAGCCGTGCTGACTGAGATTCCTCCGCGCGTGAAGAAAAACACGCGCTGTCGGAATTACAACGCCTTGCTTACGGGACAATCGCACTCTTGGTATCATCGCTAGTCTTGACGGAGCAACTTATGCGCAGGGTGATCCTTTCTCTTTGTCTTCTGGTATTCTCGACGGCCACTGTGGCCGCACAGCAGTACGATCTTGTGCTCAGAGGCGGGCGAGTTATGGATCCCGAGACGGGGCTGGACGCGGTGCGCAACGTGGGCATCCGCGATGGGAAGATTGTCCGCATCTCGGCGGAGGCGGTGAGTGGACGGCGCGTGATTGATGCGGGCGGGCTGATCGTCGCGCCTGGATTTATTGATTTGCACCAGCACGGCCAGGATATGGCAAGCCAGCGGGTGAAGGCGCTCGACGGTGTGACTACGGCACTGGAGCTGGAGATCGGTGCGCCCGATGTCGCACAGTTCTTGAAATCCAAGGAAGGGCATTCGCTGATTCACTACGGGACCTCGGCTAGCCACGTGGCGGCGCGGGCCGCGGTGTTCGGCGCACCGCTGCCGCCGGAGATCGTCGGAGCCAAGGCTGGTGCGCCTGAGATTCTGCCCAAGAGCGGGCCAGCGACCGATCAGCCGGCCACGCCGGACCAGATCGAAGCTATACAGGATCGGCTGCGGGCGGAGCTTGATGCCGGCGGATTGGCGATTGGAATGGGCATTCAATACACGCCGGGAGCAACCCGGTTGGAAGTGATTGACATGTTCCGTCTGGCCGCGGAACGGAGACTGCCGGTCTATACGCACATGCGCAGTGCGGGGCGAGTCGAGCCCGGTTCCGCGATTGAGGCGGTGAGCGAAGTGATTGGAGCGGCCGCTGTCACGGGCGCTTCGCTGCACATCGTGCACATCAACAGCACTTGTCTGCGCGACTCGCTGGAATGTTTAGCGATGGTGGAGGGAGCGAGGGCGCGCGGGTTGGATGTGACGACCGAAGCGTATCCCTACATCGCGGGTATGACGGCGGTGAACTCGGCGTTATTTAATCCGGGCTGGCGGGAGAAACTCGGAATCGATTATGGCGACCTGGTGCTGCCAGATACTGGCGAGCACCTCACCAAGGAGCGTTTCGAAGAACTGCATAATTCCAGCGCGACGCGATGGGTGCTGGTTTTCGGCAATACGCAGGAAGTGGTGGACAAAGTGATTCCGCATCCTCTGGTGATGATTGCGAGCGATGGGGCGGAAGGACATCCACGCAACGCGGGAACTTACTCGCGAGTGCTGGCGCAGTATGTACGCGAGAAGGGGACGGTCACGCTGATGGATGCGATCCGCAAGATGAGTTTTATGCCGGCGGAGATGCTGGAGCGGTCGACTCTCGCGGCGCGACAAAAAGGCAGATTGCGGGAGGGCGCGGACGCCGACATTGTAGTGTTCGATGCGGTGACGATCAGCGACCGGGCGACTTTTGAGAAGCCTATGGAGCCGAGCGTGGGGGTGCAGTATTTGGTGGTGGGAGGGAAGTTGGTGGTGGATGAAGGTAAGATTGTGCCGGATGTGTTTCCGGGGCGAGCGATTGTGGGGCCGGGGAAAATCGGTTCGGAGCGGCCATGACCGTTCTCGGACATGCTGCTCCGGGCTGTAGGTTAGCGAGGAAGCCGGCGGTAGATAATTCGCGCATAGCGAAACGCGAGCAATCCAACAACCGGGAGGTTGAAAGCAATTGACCAGTTCAAGCGGTGGAGATGGAAGATCACGTAAGCCTCAATGACAGTATCCGCACCCAGAAGGAACAGCAGCGGTAGCAGCCACAGGAATACTGATCGCAGCGACTGGTTCTCAAGTGCGCGAATGTCCCAGCCTCTATCCAGAAACTCGAACGATTAGAATAGGCGGCTCATTGGCGGGATTATAACAGCTCGCGTCGGCGCTTCTTGGACTCGCGCGCGGTTTGTCTTTTACCCCCTTCCGGGCGTATATTAGAAAACTGAGAACTGTTGTGTAGGTAGCAGGATTTGGCGGAGCACACCAGTGGGCGCAAGCCCACTTTTCGTTGCGGAGTACTCCGCCGGTGGGCAAGCCGCAAGTTATTGGATGCATGGCACTTGAGCTCGATCGAGTACGCGAGATTGCGGAGCGGGTAGCCACCTCCAGCGGGCTGGAAGTGGTCGAAGTGGAGTTTCGCGGGAGTGGCAAAGCCCGGGTGCTGCGCGTGTTTCTGGACAAGCCCGGAGCGGCGAGCGGCGATCCTCTGGCGGGAGTGACGCACGGAGACTGCGCCAACTTCAGCCGGGAGTTTGGCACGATCCTCGACGTGGAGGATGCGATGCCGGGTAGCTACACGTTGGAAGTCTCGTCCCCAGGGTTGGACCGGAAGCTGACGAAGGCGGCTGAGTTTGAGCGCTTTGTGGGAAGCCGGGTGAAGCTGACGACAAGGAATCCGGTGAACAACAACCGGTACTTTGAAGGACGGCTGGAGAGTTTTCGGGACGGCCTGCTGATGTTGGACTTGAGCGTGTCGAGTCACAAGTCGCGCCGGAAGATGGGCGCGGCAGGGGTTGAGCCAGGGCAGGAGATCGGGATCGAATTCGCCAACGTGGAGAAGGCGAATCTGGTTCCGGAAATCTAGAGGAATTTGGTAATTGAGTAATTTTGTAATTTAGTAATTTGAAACCCGAAGACTTTAGGTTCTTAAATTACCAAATTACAAAATTGCCAAATTACTAAATGGTTTTCTATGGCGAGTGAGCTTTATAACACGATCGATGCGTTGAGCCGCGAGAAGGGGATTGATCCGCGGATTGTAGTGAGCGCCGTGGAAGACGCCATTGTGATGGCGACGCGCAAATACTACAAGACGCAGGAAAATCTGCGCGCCGAGCTGGATAAAGAGACCGGCAAGATCAATGCCTATGCGGTAAAGACGGTGGTGGAAACGCCGGAGCAGGTGGAAGATCCGCTGTTGCAGATCACGCTGGAAGATGCGCGCAAGGCTGATCCCGCGCTGGAAGTTGGGGGAGAGTTGCGGATTCCGAAGGTTACAGAAGGGATCCTCGGCCGTATTGCGGCGCAACTGGCGAAGCAGGTGATTTTCCAGAAAGTGCGCGAGGCGGAACGCGACACAGTTTACAACGAGTACATCGGACGCGTNNGAGCAGTCGCGGCTGGAATCGTTCGCGATCGGCGAGCGGGTGCGGGTGGTGATTGCGCGCGTGGAAAAAGCGTCGAAGGGGCCGGCGGTGGTGGTGTCCCGCGCTGTGCCGGACCTGGTGCAGCATTTGTTCCAGACGGAAGTGCCGGAGATTTACGACGGGACGGTAGTAATCCGCGCGATCGCGCGCGAGGCCGGCGAACGCACGAAGATTGCCGTCATGTCGAAAGACAAGGACGTGGATGCGGTGGGCGCGTGCGTGGGCATGAAGGGAATGCGGGTGCAGTCGATCATCCGCGAACTGCACGGAGA
>PMXH01000534.1:4510-4650 GCA_003165855.1 Acidobacteriaceae bacterium
CAGGAAGTGGAGCAGCAGATGGCGGACATGGTGCCGCAGACTGTTACGCCGCTCGAAAAAGTGCCTGGTCTGGGTGAGGGACTGGTGGAGAAGCTGGGTGCCGCGGGCGTGACGACTGTGGAAGCACTGGCCGACATGAC
>PMXH01000497.1 GCA_003165855.1 Acidobacteriaceae bacterium
CCTCTGCGACACAAACTAGCTCAGATCACCTCGATCGTCGGCCCCGCAACACGCGAATGCGTCCGCCGCAAAGCGGCTTAGTTCAAGTCAGCTTCTGAGAAATTTGCGGCTGGCGGTACAGCAACTTCTGCCCCCTCACAGCGCTGCGAATCTGCCCAAAATCCCCTTCGTCGCTGGTTTTGCAAGTACCCGAATCCACTAGGAAACTTTTTCCGGGGGGGCTGAAGCGGGTAAAACTGAACTAGAGGCGGCGGCCGGCGCGCTCGATGGGGCCGCGCCCGACGAGGCACTCGCTGCCGCAGCACCTACCGCGTTGTCCATCTCGGGAGTGGCTGCTGGAACCGGAGGCGGCTTGACTCCATCGACGACGTGATGGCTCAGGCAGTAGAGCGCAAGTTCGAGCCGATCGGCGACGCCCAGCTTGTCATACACCTTGCGCAGATAGTTCTTTACAACCTGCTCGGTGGTTCCCACACGAATCGCGATTTCTTTGTTCTTCATGCCCTGGGTAACACAGGAAACAATCAAGGTTTCCTTGGGCGTAAGTTGGACTTTCGGGCGCGCTCCCGAGGGGCGCAGGTTGTGGCCGCGGAACGCTTCCATCACCCAATGAATGGCCTGGTTCTCGAGCCAGGGTTCACCGGCAGCAACTTTACGGAGGCAATCCACAAGGACCTCCGGTTCCACCTCGCGCGACAAAATGCCATGCGCTCCCCGGCGGAATAGATCGAGGGTCAGCTGTTCATCTGATGTGGGCGTGACCACGACGATCTTTAGCTGCGGCGCCTGGCGCAGGAGTTCCGTCACCGCTTCGATTGGATTGGGGGCTAGCGCCGACTCAAAGATCAGGATGTCTGCGGAAAATTTGGTTACCGCCGATTGCGTCTGGGGCAGTGTCTCGGCCTGCCCGACCACGCGGATGTCGTCTTCGAGGGCAAAGATCTTGCGCAGCCCGGCTCGGAAAATGGCCTGGGTATCGGCCAGGATCACGCGAATCAGCTGGCCGGTGCCGCCATCCTCGTGAACGCCGTGATTTTCTCCCACGCTGACCGAAGTGCTGGCCATCAGTTTCCTTATAGTCGCTCGAAATGATATTCGTCGATCACCACGCCAACCCCGCGTCGGCCCTGGTCTTCAAAGCTGCGAACCACGCGGCCGTGGCAGTCAATCTGCACATCACAACGGGAACCTACGACGTCTCCCGGAAGTAGAATCGTGAAGTCCACCGGCGAACCCACGGGAACGTCGCGGTCCATCGCGAACAGTACGCCGTTCGCGGAGATGTTTTGCGTCTCCGCCGCACAAGCCCCGCCTTGCGACTTCACTTCCACCGGCAAATGCAGCGGAAACCGCGGCGCACTCTGCATTTCGGCATAGTGCTTGATCGCAGTCTGCGCCTGCGCATCCACCGTCTGTCGCTCCTCTGCTGCTTCGCCTGGCACCGTTCTGATGAACCTTCCTTCCAGCGTGCCTATATTCCTGAGCTCGCCGGATTTCTGCCTAACTCAAGGGCAGCGTACACCCCCGAACCAAGCATGCAAAGTTACCGAAGTCATGGAACAGAAGGGTGCTAACTGCTTGTGGATGAGCGGATTAGAGACAACTTACGAGGAAATCCGGTCGGACTCCGGCGTGCGTCCGGGGCGCCGGGTCAAAAGGCGGGGATTAGGCGAGGCTGGCGACGCCATCCATGTGGGAGTCCGGAGTTCCCTAGAACTTGGTCACTTCCGTGAAGTTAAAATCGCGGACCTTCATGGCAGGCACGACCATGTCGAACGACTCTTCGCCGCACGAACGAAGCGGCAGGCTCATGGCCTCGACGCTCGAGAGCATGTGGATGAGACTCTGGTTGAAACGAAAGTTGCGCACGCCTTGCCGAACTCGCCCATTCTCCACCAGGAACGTGCCATCGCGGGTCATCCCGGTGAGCATTTTTTCGTAGGGCTCTACTTCACGGATGTACCACAACCGCGTGACCAGCACCCCGCGCTCAGTGGAGGAGATCATCTGAGACAGAGTTTGAGGATCTTGCGCAGCGGCAAAAACAATGTTGAGAGGCATCTCACCCATTTCGTTGGGCAGTGCAAAGCCATGGCCGGTGGCTTCGATCGGCCCGGCCTGGCCTCTAAGCTCCGAGCGCTTCATTCTTTCAGCCGTGGCTCGCGCATACACCACGCGATTAACCACTCCGTTCTCGACCAGCGGCACCCGCATTCGCCGCATGCCTTCGCCATCAAAGGGCGCGCCCGTTTGCAGAGGGTGGCTAACGTCATCCCAGATCGTGATGTTCTCGCCGAAGAGTCTGCTGCCGATGCGGCCGTTCAGGAACGAACGCTGGTCAAGGAGTGCCACGCCGGAATAATCCCAGAACATGAAACCCACGATGTCAAGCACGGCAGCGGGCTCGAGAATTACCGCGTACTTCCCTGCTGGAATCTCCGCCGGATGCGCCGAGTCGAGCGCCTTCTGGGCAGCCACCTCGGCCAGCGCGAGCGGATCGAGGTTGGCCACATCGGGCGAGTTGGCCTTCTGCCATCCCGAGGAATCGGCAGCCAGCATGGTAATGGAAACTTCCGCCAGAGTTTGGGTGTGCCAGTTGCTCAGGCCGCGCGAATTGAAGATGCCCTCTACGGATTCGGAACTGGAGAAAATGCCGGCGGTTGTGAGTTTGTGTTTCTGCGCCACCTCGACGATTTTCTTCACACCCTCAGCGCGAAGCTGGGGCGTGATGGCAGCGGTCTCAGCGAAATGCCGAGTGGGAACGGGCGACTCGCCCGCGCCGCCAGCGGCTTCCCGCGAATCCGGCATAGGCAACAGATCCGGATCAGGATGCTGCACCTGAGCCAGGCTCTCAGAAGATTCGACCACTCGCCGCAGGCCATCATCGTCAAACTTGTTGGTGGAGGCGCGAGCCGTACGTCCGCCGAAGACCGTGCGCACTGAGACGATATGGTTTTCTTCCGCGACATTCTGATGGATGGTGTTGTTGGCAAAGCGTGTGAGCGCAAACCTGCCGCCCGAGAAAAGAACTTCAGTTTCATCAGCAGACGAGAATTTCCTGATGCGGTCGAAGATGTCTGCGGCTTGGTCTCTGCTCAGCATTCAGACTGGTCTTAGGTTCTCTGTGACTCTGTGTCTCTGTGGTAAAACGCACCTATCCCTCCTGCCAGAATCTCTCGCTCAAATACTTGTCACCGGA
>PMXH01000130.1:0-120 GCA_003165855.1 Acidobacteriaceae bacterium
TTCCGGCGCCATGTAAGCCGGAGTACCGCTGCGCACCTCGGCGCCGTGAATCTGATCGACGACTCCAGCTAAACCGAAATCGGTAATCACCACTTGGCCGCGGCCGTCGAGCATGATGTT
>PMXH01000130.1:167-25933 GCA_003165855.1 Acidobacteriaceae bacterium
AGTCCTTCATCGCGCGCGGCCTCATCGGGCAGGAATTTAAGCGCCACAGGTTGGCCGAGCGTGAGGTCATCGGCGCGGTAGACCTCACCCATGCCACCCTTTCCCAGCAGGGCAATGATGCGGTAACGGCCAGCCAGCAGACGGCCGGGGAGAAATCGGCCTTCGCTCTGGTACCCGGCGGAACTGGATGTTAGTGAGGAGGTCCTAGAACCAGGCCGAGGTGGCAGCGGCGAAGTTGCGGTCGCGAAGTCGAGCGTGGCTAGGTCGTCGGTATGGCTAGCGGGCGCTCCGCAGGCCGAGCAGAAGCGGCCGCTTGCGGGCACGTCGGTACCACAGGATGAACACGGGGGCATGAATTTTTCCCGATACAGTCTACCGCGTCGGAATGGAACATATTACACGGAACATTCTCTCTGCTGCGGCGACTCGGCTGAACTTGATTACCCAAGATTGCGGTGGAGACAGACTGGCCTAACGCATCCCGCTGTGCCGCCGATCCATTCTCTAATGCGCCTACTGGCGCGTGATGAGGATTCTCTTATGCGAACTCGCACCATTTCCGTGTTACTCACCCTGTTCTTGTTGGCCGGCTGTAGTTCGACTCCGCACAGCACCGCGGCTGCGCCGGCCTCGCGTGTCTACCATGCCACGGCATCGGTCGGCGATTTCATGACCATCACGGTTAACTCCAGCGCCCAGACCATCGTTTACACGGACGTCTCGAATAACACTACGGGGACCGTTCCGTACACGGTGAACTCCGACGGCATGTATACATTGAACGATCCTACGGGCAACCTGATTGCGGCCTACGAAGTGCCCAACTATGCGATGGTGATTCAAGCTGCCAAGACTGGGACAGGCTCTAGCACTCCGGCGCTGATCACCGCCGTGGAGAGCGGCCAGATCTCGCTGGCCACATTTAAGGGGCAGTCCTACAACTACATGCAGTTCCGCACCGCGTCCGGAGGCGTCGACGTGGGTTCGGTCAACATCAACGCGCAGGGCACGGGGACCACTTCTTCCTATTGGCCCTATGGAGCGCTCAATAGCGATAACAACAGCGCCTTCAACTCAAATGCCCTTGACGTGGCAGCGGCGGTACCCGATCCCTCCGGCACATTTCTTACAATTTCAGACCCGGGCAACAGCAGTTCCGATTACGTGTTCGGCACGGCGAACGGAATCTTCGCGGTGGATACTCAAAACGGAGCCATCCTTGGCCTGAAGAAAGCAGCCAGCGCGAATTTCGACGCCTCATTTGCAGGGACCTACAACGCCATCTACTACGAGCAGACAAACGTGCACGCGGGTTCGGGAAATACAGAGACGGGAACCCCAAGCCAGGGGAATGCGACCATCACAGTGATCTCCAGCGGCCAAGTCACAGTGAGCGATGCCAGCGGCAATACTATGGCTACGGGCACGCTCACTCCGGTGGCCGATGTTTCGTATCTGTACGGCAGCCCCGGTGAGTTGAACGATCCCTGCAACGGCCTCTTCACCTTCCAAGTGACCAGCAACGGCGCGCAGCAGCAAGTGTTCGTCGCCTTCATGGGACAGGCGATGCTGTTTTCTTCGTTCAGCGCGAATACGCCTTGGGGTTCAGGAGGCAACTACAATTATTTCTATGGAGTGGGATTGAAGTAGGAGAAGCGGCTTCGGGCTTCCGGTTTCCGGCTTCGAGTGGCGGGCTTCCCACTTCGTTGCGAGGATTGGACCAGCACGCTGTCTGCTGTCTCTGCCTGTATTACCATCGAAGCGATGACTTCTCGTCTCGGACGATGGTTGCGCGATCCGCTTTTTCTCTTGTGCCTTGCGGCTGGATTGCTTGCGTTTGTGGTGCAGTCCGGAGAGCTGGGAACAGCCGACACCATGCATCGGCTGCAGACCACGCATTGGCTGTGGACTTCGGAGCCGCAGGTTTTTCCGAACGATTATCCCGAGTTTGGACTGCGCGGCCGCGGAGGCCAACTCTATGCCTGGTATGGAATCGGGCAGTCGCTGCTCATGTTGCCTGCCGATCTCGTGGGAACGTGGATGGCGCATTGGAGCGTCTTTTCCGACTATCAGGACGATCCTCCGGTGCGCGCCATCGTGGTCAGCTATCTCACCGGCATTCTGGTGAATGTGCTCACGGCGCTGGTGGGCTTTCGCCTGCTGCGCCAGTTGCGATTCAGCGTGAGGGAATCGGTAGTGGGGGTGCTGGCGTTGATGTTCTGCACTACGCACCTGCATTACACGCAGAACATGGCGGAGAACAACTACATCATGCTGCTGACGCTAGCCGGATTCTCGTTTCAATACGAGTGGCTGCGGACTGGAAGCCGGCGGGCGTTGTTCGTGGGCAGCGCTGCTCTCGGGCTGAACTTGCTCACGCGGCTTACCACCGGCTTGGATCTTATGTTGGTTGGGGTCTTTCTTTTGCTGGTGCTGTGGTCTGAAGGGGAGCGAGGCCGCGAGCTGTGGCGGCGGTTCGTGACTTACTGCAAGGTGGCCGCTCCGGTGTATTTGTTTTTTCTGCTGGTGGACCGACTTTACCAGTTCTACCGTTTCGGATCATTTACCACTACGTACGTCGCGCAATTTGCCGTGGAGCGGCGGTTGCAGGATCCGACGCTCCCGGCGAACTATCCCTGGACCTCGCCGTTTCACGTGGGCTTTCTGGGCGCGCTGTTTAAGCCGGAGAAGTCGATTTTCCTTTTCGATCCGCTGCTGGCGCTGGCGATTGTGCTCCTGGTGGTGTTGTGGAAGCGCCTGTCGATCGAGGTCCGCGCCTATGGCGTGGCGTCGCTTCTGCTGCTGCTTGCCTATATCAGCTTTTATGCGAGGTATACCTATTGGGAGGGAGATTTTGCCTGGGGTGATCGCTACGTTTCGACCTCGGTGGAACTCGCGGCGTTGCTGGCCGTGCCGTTGTTGTTGCGCTATCGCGAGAACTTGAGCGTATGGATCTGGCGCGGTGGAATCGTGCTCATCGCAGTGAGCCTGATCATCCAGATTGCTTCGCTGGCTTTCTGGCTGCCGCTGGAGATTTATCAGATGGAGACGTTCGGGCATCCTACGTTCGTGATCGCGCTGCGCTTCAAGAACATCGCGGCGTTCGCGCTGGGGAAGATGGATGCCTGGGGACTGGACACCGACGCTATGCACTGGGATCAGTGGGATTACGTCCACCTCACGACGTGGAATTTTCTGCCGTTCCTGTTGCGAAGGGTGGGAGCCGCGCCGGCTTGGGTGGTGAGGACAGCCTTCGTGGTGTGGGGCGCGACTCTGGCGGCTTTGGGCGCGTCTTTGTGGCGACTGCTGGCAATATCTCAGCGGCGGCCGGAGACTTCGCCGCGGGACTAGCCGGCCCGTTGGCATCCGCGCCAAGTTTGCCTGCTTTGCCCGGGGGGCCAAGTTTGCAAGAACCTGCATACTGACCGAGACTATTTCCATTCATGCTGAAGATTTGACAAATTCGTTGTACCCACACTGGAGAACCGTAGTACTATGCCCACGCCAGTGAATCCCAATCGGGAATTCCCGTTACTCCCCTGAGAACCGCAAACGGAAATCCTGCCTAAATCTTAAGGAGAAACCTTGATTCGAGCACGCAGTGTATTTTTGCTCGCGATCGTCGCGATCTTGTTGAGCGCGGCCATCGCTTCCCAGGCCGAGCAACAATTCCTGCCAACACGTCACCAGCGCCAAGAGACCCTCGACGGTCGGACGCCCTTAGTTGGACGCCTACCCGCAAGTCAAACCTTGCAGATTCAGATGATTCTGCAACAACGCAACCAGGCGGAATTAAAGGAATTCCTGAGGGAACAACAAGACCCTACCAGCCCTAACTACCGCAAAGTTCTCACCGTGGACCAGTTCACTGAACAATATGGTCCCAGCCGTGCGGATTATGAGACCGTCAAAGACTTCGCAAGGCAGAATGGGCTCGAGATAGTTTCCGGCTCCCGCAATCGCATGCTTGTCCAAGTCCGGGGTTCGGTGGCGAATGTCGAGAAAGCCCTGCATGTGTCCATGAGCGTGTATCAGCACGACACCGAGAACCGCACCTTCTTCGCTCCGGATCGGGAACCCACGCCGGACCTGGCTGTCCAGCTTTGGCACATCGGAGGTTTGGACAATTATGCGACTCCGAAACCCGCTTACCATCGTATCGATGCCGGCGCAAAGTCCGAGGTGAGGTCGAACGCTACGACTGGCTCCGGTCCCGGCGCTTCGTTCCTCGGCAGCGACATGCGCGCCGCGTACTACGGCGCAGCGACCCTCACCGGTACCGGCCAGTCGGTCGGCTTGTTTGAGTTCATTGGCACTGATCTGGTTGACCTGACGACCTACTATAAGAACGTAAGCCAAACTAACAACGTACCCGTCACGCTGACGTCCGTCGACACCCAGAGCACGCTTTGCAAGGAACCAACCTGCGACGATACTGAACAAACCTTGGATATGACCCAGGCGCTCGGCATGGCCCCGGGGATGTCCGGCCTAACCATGTGGATCGGAACCGGCGGCTTGTCTGGACAAACCCTCGACGACCCCGGCATCCTCAACGGTATGGTCACGGCGAACCCCCTGCAAGCTCAGTTGAGCTGCTCGTGGGCGTGGACACCAACCGACAACACCACCGATGACCCCTTCTTCACGGAGATGGCGGCGCAAGGCCAAACCTTCTTTGCAGCTTCCGGCGACGACGGTAATTGGGCCCATGCCACGTATGTTTGGCCGGCCGATGATGTGAATGTCGTGTCAGTCGGCGGAACCGACTTAGACACCTCCGGGGCGGCAGGTCCCTGGGCCTCGGAAACCGGTTGGTCTGACGGCGGCGGCGGCATTTCGCCCAACAAGTTTGCCATTCCCTCGTGGCAGGTGGCTGCGGCCGCAGGCTGCGCCAAGTGCTCGCAAACCTATCGCAACGGCCCAGACGTTTCGGCCAATGCGAATTTCAGCTTCTACGTCTGCGCGGACCAGACCAAGTGCACCGAAAACACTTATGGTGGGACCAGCTTTGCCACACCTATGTGGGCTGGCTATCTGGCTCTGACCAATGAACAATATCTCTTGAACGGAAACACCGGCACGCTCGGTTTCATCAATACGGCGCTTTACAACATCTATGCCAGCCCGAACTATGACACCGACTTCCATGATGTCCTCAGTGGAGGTAACACTTTCGGGGCAACCGTCGGCTACGATTTGGCAACCGGCTTGGGCAGTCCGAACGGAAGCGCTCTGATTGACGCACTTGCCGGAGCGGTCTCCTCTTCCTTCACCCTATCCGCCTCGCCCAGTTCGGTCTCGGTGGCACAGGGTGCTAGTGGCACGTCGACCATCACCTCCGCCGTCACCGGTGGCTTTGACTCGTCCATCGCCTTGTCTGCCAGTGGACAGCCGACCGGCGTAACCCCAACCTTCAATCCCACGTCGATCACAGGCGCTGGCACCTCCACCTTAACCCTGGCAGTGGCCGCGACAACCGCTCCCGGCACTTACACGATCACGGTCACCGGCGTTAGCGGAAGCATCACGCAAACCACCACTGTCACGCTGAAGGTAACCGCCACGGGCAAGTTCGTCATCAGCGCGAACCCCAGTGCCATTACCGTGGCGCGGGGCAGTTCCGGCACCTCGACGATCACCACCAAGATCGCTGGGGGCTTCCACTCGGCAATAACCTTGTCGGGAGGCGGCACCTTAGCCAAGTACAGTCCTAACCCCATACCGG
Source organism: Acidobacteriaceae bacterium (assembly GCA_003165855.1). Taxonomy (GTDB): domain Bacteria; phylum Acidobacteriota; class Terriglobia; order Terriglobales; family Acidobacteriaceae; genus Sulfotelmatobacter. The sequence continues at coordinate 5,896 of PMXH01000130.1, forward strand.
CGCCCGGAGCAGGGACGTCGACGATGACGGTCACCATCGGCAGCAATGTCGCACTCGGAGCCCACACCATCACGGTAACGGGCACCGGCGGAGGCGTCACTCACACCACCACAGTCACGGTCACCGTTACCCAATAGTGATCGTGAAGCTCGCCTCTCGTGGTGCTGAGGGCGAGTGACAGAAACCAAAGGCCCGGACCATCTTGGTCCGGGCCTTTGCTTGTGCCGGCAAACAATCGGGATCAGACTTTCCAAGACTCATATCCGGCTATGGTAGACATCTACCACTGATATGGTAGAATGGTAGACATGAGCCTGAACATCAAGAATGAAGAGACGCATCGCCGGGTTCGGCAGTTGGCAAAGCTGACCGGGGAGAGCATGACTGCCGCAGTGGACAAGGCGGTGGAAGAAAGGTTGAGGCGGATACGCGGCGCCAAGAAGGGTGGGCTGGCGGAGCGGCTCTTGCAGATCGGGCGGGAGTGCGCCGCTCATATGAAGGAACCCTACCTTTCCATTGATCATGGGGAAATGTTGTATGACGAGAAAGGATTGCCGAAGTGATCCTCGATTCTTCCGCCGTCGTCGCCATTCTGCGGGCCGAACCCGAAGCGCCTGCGATGGCGCGGGCCATAGACCGGGCAGAGGCGTGTGCCGTTTCTGCGGTTAGTTATGTGGAGTCCGCCATTGTGATTGACAGCGCTCGTGACCCCATTGCCAGCGGCCGCTTCGACGATTTCTTCCGGGAATCGGGGATTGTGGTTGAGTCAGTGACAGAGTGGCAGGCGGAGATTGCCCGCCAAGCGTATCGCGATTTCGGCAAGGGACGGCATCGGGCGGGGCTTAACCTTGGCGACTGCTTCGCCTATGCGCTGGCGAAGGAGAAGGGCGAGGCGTTGTTATTCAAAGGCGATGACTTTTGTCACACGGATATTAAAGCGGCTGAGGATTCGAGCCGCTAAACCTGATTATTCTACAGTCACCGACTTAGCCAAATTCCTCGGCTGGTCCACATCGCATCCTCTTCTCACCGCGATGTGATAGGCCAACAACTGCAGAGGAACGATTTCCAGAATCGGCGAGAGCTCTTCGGGTGCAGCGGGAACGTAGAGCACGTGGTCAGCGGCTTCTTTGATCTCTTCGTCGCCTTCGGTGGCCAGAGCAATTACAACACCGGAGCGGGCTTTGACCTCTTTCAAGTTTGACATCGTCTTCTCGTAGCGGACCACCGAATCGGGATCGCTTGCGTCCCGGGTGGCGATGATGACCACGGGAAGGTTTTCGTCGATCAGGGCGTTGGGTCCGTGCTTCATCTCTCCGGCGGGGTAGCCTTCCGCATGGATGTAGGAAATTTCTTTGAGCTTGAGTGCGCCTTCCAGGGCGATGGGATAGTGGATGCCGCGGCCAAGGAAAAGAAAATCCTGGGCGCGCTGGAATCGTTTGGCCAGATCTTCACAGGCTTCGTCGTGGGTGAGGATGTTTTCGATCTTGCCGGGGATCAGAGTAAGTTCCAGCGCGGCGGTGCGCGTCTGGTCAGAGGTCATAGTGCCGCGCACCTGCGCGAGATACAGAGCGAAGAGATAGAGCGCGGTAAGCTGGCAGGTGAAAGCCTTGGTAGAGGCCACGCCGATCTCGGGTCCGGCGTGGGTGTAGATGGTTCCCGCAGCCTCGCGCGTGATCATGGAGCCGACCACATTGCAGATGGCCAGCGTGTGTGAACCTTTGGCTTTGGCTTCACGCTGGGCGGCAATGGTGTCGGCGGTTTCGCCGGACTGCGAAATCACGAGCGTGATGGTGTTCTCGCTGACGATGGGATCGCGATAGCGCCACTCGCTGGCGTAATCGACCTCGACCGGAACGCGGGCGAAACTCTCGATCATGAACTTGCCGGCTTGTCCGGCATGCCAACTCGTGCCGCAGGCGAGGATGTTGATTTTCTTTGCGGCGCGGAATTCGGCCTCGCCGATTTGCATCTCGTCGAGGAAGATGCGGCCGGTATCGAGCGAGATGCGTCCCAGGGTGGTGTCGCGGACGGCGCGCGGCTGCTCGTAAATTTCTTTGAGCATGAAGTGCTTAAAGCCGCCCTTTTCCGCCATGATCGGGTCCCAGGTAACGTGCTGAACCGGGCGCTGGATGGGCTTACCGTCGAAATCGGTGAGTTGCACGCCCTCGGCGGTGACCACGGCGAGATCGCCATCGGCCAGAAAGAAAATGTCACGCGTGTGATAGAGAATGGCGGGGACGTCGGAGGCGACAAAGTATTCGTCGTTGCCCAGGCCAACCACCAGCGGAGGACCGTTGCGTGCCGCGACAATCTTGTTGGGCTCGTCGACAGAAATGACAGCCAGAGCGAACACTCCGCTGAGTTCCTTCACCGTATGGCGGACGGCCTCTTCGAGCGTGGGGCGATGGCCGTTGCCGGTCTTGAAGAGGTGCTTTTCAATCAGGTGGGCGATGACCTCCGTATCGGTTTCGGTTGTGAACCGGTGACCTTCTTCGATCAGTTTTTTCTTCAGACTGAGATAGTTCTCGACGATGCCGTTGTGTACGACCACGATCTTGCCGGTGCAGTCGCGGTGAGGATGCGCGTTTTCTTCGGTGGGACGTCCGTGGGTGGCCCAACGGGTGTGGCCGATGCCGTAAGTGCCGTCGAGCGGCTTGAGACGGATGGCTTCTTCCAGATTGCGCAGTTTGCCTTCGGCGCGGCGGATCTGCAGCTTGTCTCCATTGCCGGCAACGGCAATTCCAGCCGAGTCATAGCCGCGGTACTCGAGCCGCCTCAGGCCCTCAATGATGATCGGAACCACTTGCTTTTTGCCGACGTAACCAACAATGCCACACATGCGGGAACTCCAGGAATTCAGTCTGCGAGGGAGCAGTGAAATTCTTCAATGACGGGGTTGGTGAGCACTTCACGAGCGATGCGCTCGATTTCGGTTTGCGCCTCTTCGCGGCTGAGGCCGCCATCGAGCGTCAGCTCGAAGTACTTTCCCTGGCGGACCTCTTCCAAACCTTTGTAGCCCATCTTCTTGAGCGCGCCCTGAATGGTTTTGCCTTGGGGATCGAGGACACTCTTCTTGAGCGAAACGTAAACGTAGGCTTTCATGGAAGGTTTAATTATACGTCAGCGGTGCTAACCAACGGCCGGGTGGGCCAACTGGTGTGATGGCCCGACCTTTATGCCTCGAGTTGCGCAATCTTCCTTTGCAGATCGGCCTGAGCCTGTTCCAACATCGAGCGAAGCCGTGGGTTGCGGCTTTGCTCGAGTTCTTGAACCACCCTCTGAAGCGACAAGCGGAGGCTCTCCTTTTCGCGGAGCCGACCGGCCTCTTCCCGTGTCAGACGCGGCTTTGCGACTGCAGTTCTTGCGCTTGCATCTTCCTGCTGCGCCTCGACGGACTTGCTTTCCCAGCCCCGAGCCATGGGCTGATTATAGCTCGCATCGATCGACTCCTCGAACGTCCGTGCAACCCCTCATTCAAACATGCAAAGTCGCAAAAACTCCCGATCCGGGTGGACTCGGTTTACGAAAGACGAAATTCGCGAAGATAATCGTCTCCCAAACTGACACTTGTGCTTATAATTCCCGCAGAAGCTGCGGCAGGCGGGTATGGCGTCTCTTCAAGAGGGGGGAGAGTCGCAGGAGTGTAAATGTTCCCCTTGGGCAGGCCCAACTTTGGGTTGGACCAGCGGCGCCATTCTGCGCTGCTGGAGATCGCAGAGGTAGTGTCTTCTTCTGACCCGGGCAGACTGTTCGGCAATCTGGTGCCGCGGCTACGCAACGTTGTTCCCTTCGACTTTGTCAACTTTGCTCTGTGTGACCCAGCCCGACAAATCATGAAGATGCATGTGTGGGAGGGAGGGCCGTGGCCGCACGAGCCGCTAGAGGTCGCCGTGGAAGAGTCTGCCGTCGGATGGGTCTGGCGGAATCAAACCGTCTTGGCGATCGACGATTTGTCAGTGGAGGGGCGCTTCGAACCCGGGTTGCGATGGCTTCACGAGCGCGAACTCCGCTCCTACTACGTGTTTCCCTTGACTACCTTTCAGGAGAAGCTGGGTGCGCTCGGCTTCGGAAGCAAGCGGGCCCACGCATTCAGCTCTCACGATATCCAGTTTCTGCGTCGTGTTGCCGAGATGGTGGCCCTATGCGTCGACGAGACGGTGGCGAAGACCTCTCTGGTAGAGGAAAAGGCCAGGCTGCGATTAGTGCTCGATGTGGGTGAGGCTTTCGCAAAGACCTCCGATTTGGAAGAATCCGTCGCCTCGATTCTGGGATCCATGCAGAAGTGGGCAGTACAGGATTATGTTGGCATTTACCTCTACGACGAGATTACCCAATCGTTGCGTCTGCACATGACCGACTCGCAATTGGCCGGGAAGATGGCTCCGCGAGGTCTTACACCCATCGACGGAACACTGGCCGGACAAGCTTTCCGCAGCCAGCGGAGTTTGGTTCTCGATCAATCAGGTTTGGCAGGTTTGCCCTTTGCCTCTGTCAAGCGCGGCATGGAGCTTGGGGTCAGGTCGCTGTATTTGGGTCCTCTGCTTTCCAAGAAGGGCCCGTTGGGAGTGCTAAAGGTGGCGCGCCGCGAAGATCACCCATTCTCCCCACGAGACGTCGAACTGCTGGAACAGGTGGCGGCGACGGTTGTGCCCGTGATTGAGCGAGACCCGACAGAGAGAAAGCCCCAAGGAGAAAGAGAAAAGGACCAGCCGATTACAGTGCCAGATTTCGGCAAGGTGCTGGCTGCCCTCGGCCCTGTTGCCACTCCTGGTTGGCCGAAGAGCATCGCGGGCGGAGCCGGTTCTGGTGCGGAGGCGGCCCATCCAGGTTCGGTCGGAACCCCGGAAGCTCTCAGCGACTGGGAGCAGATCCTGATGACGTATTTCAGCGCATCCAAGGTGGGTCTTTGCATTTTGGATAAAGACTTCCGCTATCTCGCGATCAACGACGCGCTTGCGGAAATAAATGGCGTACCCACCCGAGCGCACTTGGGGAGGAGTGTTCGCGAGATACTAGGAGCCTTCGCCGAATTCGTTGAGCCGCATCTTGAACATCTCTTGGCCACAGGTCAGCCGGTCTTGAACCGGGAAATCAGTGCCGTGCTGCCCACCAGGGATGAGGCGGGCCACTGGCTCGCGCATTACCTTCCCATCAAAGACGCGACCGGCAGGATCGCGCAAATTGGCGTCATCGCGGTTGAAATCACAGAACAAAAGAAACTGGAAGAATCGCTCCATAGCGCCTCCGAAAGGTTGCGGGAGGAGAAGAAGCGGCAACAGGTGATGATGGAAGTGAGCGGCATCCTGGCCGCAGAGCGGGATGTGCCGCGGGCTTTCCCCCAAGTCTCCGCCTATCTGCGCCGGGTTCTGCGGCAAGAATACGCGGCGCTCGTGTTGCACGACGAAAAAAGCGGACAATTGGTCCGGCAGGCTATGGATTTCCCCCTACGGAAGTGGCCCACGGGTGATCCCGATATCACCGCAAAGAGTCCGGGGGTCAGAGCCTTGCGGGAACGTGCGTCTCTAATTTTTAACCGGGATGAGATGCAAGGGTTTCACCCCGAGACTAGGGATCGCTTATTGGCCGAGGGGCTTAAGTCGCTGTGTTATGTCCCATTGCTGCGGCCGCAGGGACACATGGGAGTTCTAGTGCTTGCCAGCACCCGGACTGACGCTTTTAAAACGGACGACCTGACGCTGCTGAACCAAGTTGCCTTTCAACTGGCGATCGCTTTGGAGAACGCGCGGGCTGCCCGCGAAGTGGAGCAGCTCAGGAACCGGCTGACGCAGGAGAGCCGCTATCTGGAAGGTGCGAGCCGCCCCAAGCCGAATTTTGAGGAGATCATTGGGGAGAGTCCGGCGCTTAAGCAGGTGCTGGACCAGGCCGCAATCGTCGCCGACAGCGATGCCACGGTTCTGCTCCTGGGCGAAACTGGAACCGGCAAGGGACTGATTGCGCGTGCCATTCACCGCACCAGCAAGCGCAGGAACCGAAGCTTTATCACTTTGAATTGCGCTGCGATTCCCACGGGGTTGCTGGAAAGCGAATTGTTCGGCCATGAGAAAGGTGCTTTCACCGGAGCGGTGAGCCAGAAGATTGGGCGGCTGGAACTGGGGGATAAAGGCACGCTCTTTCTTGACGAAATCGGCGAAATCTCCCTGGAGTTGCAGCCCAAGCTCCTCCGCGTGTTGCAGGACAATGAATTCGAAAGGCTGGGAGGGACGCGGACGATCAAGGTGAACCTGCGCCTGATCGCGGCTACCAACCGGGATCTGGCCAAGAGCGTGGCTGAGAAAGAGTTTCGCAGCGACCTGTTCTACCGCTTGAACGTGTTCCCGATTCGCCTGCCGCCTCTGCGCGAGAGGCGCGAGGATATCCCGGTGCTGGTCCGGTACTTTGTTCGGAAATTTGCCGGCAGAATGGATCGCAGCATTGAGACCGTGCCCAGCGAAACCATGAACGCCCTGATCAATTGGCATTGGCCGGGCAACGTACGAGAGTTGGAAAACTTCATCGAGCGATCGGTCATTCTCACGGAGGGAACGGCACTGCGAGCACCGCTGGCTGAACTCCAGGGAGAGGGCCCGGGCGGGGAGGAGCAGTCTCTCGCAAACTCAGAAAGGGAACACATTCTACGGGTGCTACGGGAGACGGGGGGAATGATCTCTGGACCTGCCGGAGCAGCCCGACGACTCGGTGTCAAGCGCACGACTCTACAGTCGAAGATGCAGCGGCTGGGAATCACGCGCGGAGACTACTCCGGCGAGAAACCGAACTAGACTGCGACCGAGACCCGAGAGGGTCGAAGTGCCGACTTGTCCTCCATCTGCCGACCGGTCGGCAGCCAGCAGGTTGAAAAGGGACATGCCAGCCGCCGGATGAGCTTTTTTTTCAGCGAGTTAGGCCGCTTTCGTGATCGGGGCATTCTGGAACGATAAGTGCACTGGCCCTGCCTGATTGGGAGGAGTCGGGGCGGCTTTTCCTGATCGGACCAGTTGCCCACCCTGTCAACCGCCAACCACATGTGCGTCAGGAGTGAACCATGTTAGTGGCCAGGAACAATCTGCCGAGGAACTTAGTTCGCTTGCTACCGGATCCCGGTAGCATCTCCGCGAAGGCCACCCAAACTTTGCGGCGACAGGCGTGGAGCGGAGTAACGCCGGAACCGGGGCATGATCAGGTTCTCCACACTCCCAACCCGGGAACAACCGATCCGCTTTACCTGTTTGCCTGTCAGGTGGAGTGGGAACGGCGTGCCGATCCCAGTGCGGCATGGGAGGTTATTTCAGCCACGCGCAGTTCAAACCAGGACACGCGAGCCCATGCCCGGCGACTGCTGGAACGTTCGCAACAATCGAAGCCGCAGTTGCCGGAAGACCGCAGCACCCCGGATAGAGACGCGCCAAGTTCGACGAAGGAGGCAGGCATGAGGACTCCCTACGGTCTCGACGTAATCGAGAGCTGCATGGGTTGCAAGGCGAGCCGCGAGGGATTTTTTTGCCGTTTCTCACCGGCGCTGCTGAGGTCAATCGACGGAGCCAGCTACCACAGTGTGATGCCTTCTGGCGCGCTGCTGTTCGTAGAGGGGCAGACGCCGCGTGGCGTGTATGTTCTTTGCTCGGGCAAAGTAAAGCTGTCCACGACTTCGAAGGAGGGCAAAGTACTGATCCTGAAACAGGCCGAGGCTGGGGAAGTGTTGGGATTGAGCGCAGCTATTTCTGGCACGAACTACGAAATGAGCGCGGAAACCGCTTCGGCGTGCCAGTTGGATTTTATCGGCCGCCAGGACTTAATGACTCTGCTGCAGAACGAGAGTGAATTGGGTGTGCACGCTGCCCAGTCGCTGAGCCTCGAATTCCAAGGGGCATACCGCGACATTCACGACCTGGTATTGGCCCGTTCTTCCTCGGGAAAGCTTGCCAGACTGTTGTTGTCGTGTGCTCCCCAAGGGAACCTGGCCGAACAACGCCTGCGTTCCGCCATGACCCACGAAGAGATGGCGCAGCGGATCGGGTCCTCGCGGGAGACGGTCACAAGATTACTAAGTCATTTGAAGAAAAAGAGGCTAATCCGGCTCGACGGAGCGACGCTCATCATTCGCGACCGAATCGGTCTGGAAGCGCTGGCGGTCTGAACCTTCCCCCGGGGAGGCCGAACTCGAAACTGGGAGACGGCCTCCAATTTTCATGGGCAACGAATCTGCCCTTACTCCCAGTCGAGCACATGTGAGTTGGACGTCTACACTGGCACGTTGATCTAGGATCTATTCGCATCGGTCGAAGGGCTGAGCCAGTCGTTGCAGCGCGATCATGCCAAAGTGCGCCCTCCCAGTCGGCAGCGGCGATGAACGCCGGGGCGATGAACGTTAAGACCATGACCCTGGAGAACCGCAGTCCAGGGGCGCCGAATTCACAGCCCGAAAAGCTCGCGCAGTCGTTTCGTTTGAGCCCGGCTGACTGGAATTTCGCTCTGCTTCTTATCGTCCATGCGCAGCTGGTAGGAACTCTTGAACCAGGGCACGACTTCCCGAATACGATTGATGTTCACCAGATAAGACCGGTGAGCCCGCCAGAACAAGCCTGGATCCAGGCTGGCAAGTAGTTCTTCCAAAGTACGGCAGTTGGAATGGCCTTCCATGCCCGACGGGCCAGCCGTCACCACTGTAATCACGCCGTCCTCAATGGAGGCGTAGCAGATCTCTCTTTGGTCCACCAGAAACATTCGTCCCACAGCCTTGAGTAGGATTTTCGAGGTTTGCGGCTTTGGCGCCTGCAGCATACGCATCAAGGCGTCGATTTTCTCGGCTGGCAATCCCTCCGCTCCCTGCTGGGCGCGGGCCTTCTGTACTGCCAGCGCGACGCGCTTTTTATCGAAGGGTTTCAGAAGATAATCCACCGCGTTCACCTCGAACGCCTTCACCGCATACTGGTCAAAAGCCGTGGCGAAAACGATCTTGGGCAGGGGAATTTTCTTGTCGAGGAGTTTCTTGATTACGCCGAAGCCGTCGAGCCCAGGCATCTGGACGTCGAGAAAGACGAGATCAGGGCTGTGTTCTTTGATAAGGTTGACGGCCTCAAGGCCGTTTTTTCCCTGCGCTACTACATTCACGTCGCCCGCGCTCTTGAGCAGGTAGGCAAGTTCATCGCGGGCGAGTTGCTCATCGTCCACGATTACCGCAGAAAGGGGCATTCCGTCTCCTGAGATCGGGCTCTCAGAAAAGTATAGCGACCGCGTTTTGTCAGAGTCAACGCGGCCCCGTCGACGCTGATTTAGACAAGTGCCGCCCGATCCGAACGTCAGTGCGGCTGTTGCATCATGCCGCCCGGGATATTCATCTTGGTGAAGCCGGCAGGAGCCTCAAACAGACTGGCCGGTTGCGTCCCCTCCTGGATATTGCGCAATTCTCCGCCGCTGTTCTTTCCATCCCACTTCACGGGAAACCGCAACTTGGGGTCGAGCCAGAAATGGCTGACATCTCCGCTGGCATTGGTGGTCTCGTACTTCACCGTGCTGCGGCCATTGATGGTCTCACTGCCCACCTTGTGGCAACTGCTGCCCTGGTGTCCCATTTTCTGCCAATCGCCGCAGGCATTCTCGACGTCGCCCGTCTGGAAGAAAGCAGCCGTAGATCCCATCCGCTGGCTTTGAGACTGCGCCGGCATCTCCATATACATGTGCTTCTCAGCCATCAGCACCATGGATGTCTGGGTCGCGAAATTCACAATGACCGCGCCTCCCGTGCGAGCGCTGGATTGCGACTCAATACGCATTTTGTCCTTGGCGAAGTAGATTTTGCCTTGGGTCGGCGTGCCCGGCTTCTGCAAGTCGACGATCTCCGCGGAAAACTCAGACTGCGCCAGCACGAAGCTGGAGGCAAGCACGAAGGCAAAGAAACACGAGATACGAGCGATCCATCGAAGCATGTAAATCTCCTTAATGTTTCGCGCCGGCGAGGACTCGGCGCGTAGCGTGCGCTCTGGGGGAAGTGCGGTCGAAGCATAACAGAAGTCGACTCCGCGGGACAGCGCTGCAGGTTAAGCCGGTAAGGGACGGAGCCAACCGCGCCGGTCGTCACACCACATTCTCCAGCGCCATCGCCATGCCCAGTCCGCCGCTGACGCAGAGTGTGGCCACGCCACGCTTCGTGTTGCGCTTCAGCATCTCGTGCAATAACGTGACCGTGATGCGCGTGCCGGTGCAGCCGATAGGATGCCCGATTGCGATCGCTCCGCCGTTCACGTTGAGCCGGTCGCGGTTGAAATTCAGTTCGCGGTCACAGGCCAGCACCTGAGCGGCGAAAGCTTCATTCAGTTCAATCAAGCCAAATTCGTGCAGCCTGAGATTGTGTTTCTCCTCCAGCTTGCGTAAGGCCGGGACGGGGCCAATCCCCATCGTGCGGGGATCGACTCCAGCCGAGGTCACAGCCGAGATTCGCGCCAGCGGCTTCAGGTTATTCGTCTTTACGAAATGTTCGTTGGCGATAACCACAGCGGCAGCGCCGTCGGTGATTCCCGAAGAATTGCCGGCCGTCACTGTTCCGGTTTTCGAAAATGCCGGAGCCAACTTGCCCAGCTTTTCCATGCTCGCGTCCGGGAACGGATGTTCGTCACGGCTTAAGGTGGTTGTGCCTTTCTTGCTTGCAATGGTGACCGGGGCAATCTCGGCGTCGAACCGCCCGGCGGCCATGGCCCGCCCGGCGCGGGTTTGCGACATCAGCGCATATTCATCCTGCTCCTCGCGCGAAATCTTGTAGTGCTCGGCGAGCACCTCTGCGGTTTCACCCATCACCATCTTGGCCACGGGGCAGAAGAATCCGTCGCGATACATGCCGTCGACCAGTTCCTGATTGCCCAGTCGATATCCCCAACGCGCTTCGAGATAGTAGGGAAGCCGCGACATGGATTCCGTGCCACCCGCCAAAATACAGTTCGCATCGCCGAGCAGAATCGCCTGGAAGGCCAGCGCAATGGACTTGAGCCCCGAGGCGCAAGCTTTGTTCACGGTAAAGGCTGGCACTTCCTGCGGCACTCCACTGCGGATGGAAATCTGCCGCGCCGGATTCGGTCCGCCGCCGGCCTGCCGCGCATTGCCAAAGATGGCTTCTTCCACTTGTTCCGGCTGAATTCCGGCGCGCTCCATTGCGGCTTTGGCGGCTACTACGCCCATGTCCGCTGCCGTCAGAGAGGCCAGCGATCCTCCGAACTTCCCGATCGGGGTGCGCACCGCGGAGAGAATATAGACTGCCTGCAAAGTGTCGCCTCCAAACCCTTGAGTCTAGCAGGACGGGGAAAGGCGTTGCTTTTCATAAAATTTCCTTGACATCGTCCGTCAAGTGGATGTAAAAGCCATATGGTTTCAACAAGAGCGAGCGCTCGCTTTGCTCACTGAACATCCGAAATGGGGTTTCGGAGATAAATGCCCAAGCTGCTCGACCGCACCATCGAGAAGAACAAACGCAAGATCGAGCGCGCCGCCCTGCAACTCTTTACTCGAAAGGGGTTCCATGGCACGACCGTCCGCGAAATTGCAAAAAAGGCCGGGATTTCCATGGGCAAGCTTTACATCTACTACGACACCAAAGAAGACATCTTCATCGACCTGGTCAATCACCTGGGCCGCAAGATGGAGGCGATCCGCCAGAAGGAGCTCATTCCCCTGATGGCATCGCTGGACCCAGATTCATTAAGAAACCTGGCCAGAGCGATCGGGCGGGTTGTCTCCGAAAATCTGGATTACTGGCGTCTGATGTACATCGATGTCGTTGAGTTTCGGCATAAGCACTTCATTCATAGCTTTCGTGAAACCGCGGGAGGCCTCCGGATGTACGGGAATGCGGTGATTCGGAAATCGAAGGTCAAATTCCCGGCCGGAGTGGATCCCTCGCTCGCCTATACCGCTATTTACTTGCAATTCTTCACCTACTTCTTAGCTGAGGAACTTTTTGGAGCCAAACGACACCTAGCCATGAGCGACGAAGAGGCTATCGATCAACTCGTTCTTCTCTATACCGGAGGACGCGTCGTATCGGGCAAATGAATTTAGCGCCTGGAGCCACAAGGAGAAGGCTATGCAACTGCGGAAGGCTGTTTCACTTTTCATTTTGACAGGGTTTTTCTTGATTGCCGGTCTCGTGTCGGCGCAATCCCCGACGACTGGGCAGATCACCGGAGTCGTGAGAGATCCGAGTGGGGCCGTCGTCGGCGATGCGAAGGTCGCTCTGACGAGCGCGGCCGGAGTACAGCGCGAGACCAGCAGCGATGCCGCCGGGCATTATGCCTTTTCGCTGGTACCTCCTGGGGCGTACCGCGTCGAAACAGAAAAGGCCGGATTTGGCAAGGCGACGGCAGAAGACGTGGTCGTCCGCATCACTGAGCTTACGAGCCTGGACATCCACCTTAAAGTAGCTGCGCAGATGGCCGTGGTTGAAGTCATGGTAGAACCCACCTTGGTGCAAACCGAGGATGCGGCCCGGGGCACGGTCATCGAGCAGGAACAAATCCGTCAGCTACCGCTGCCGACCCGGAATTTCCAGCAACTGCTCACGCTGACTACGGGGACGTCAGGTCCGGTGCAGAACTCGTCCGAATTGGGCCGGGGTGCGGCGCCAATCTATGTCAACGGAAACCGCTCCACCTCGAACTCGGTGGTCATCAACGGCACTGACGCAAACTCCATTGGCACGGGTTCCCTGCCCAACCTGGCGGTACCCGCAACGGATTCTCTGGAGGAATTCATCGTCCAGACCAGCCAATTTGACGCGTCCCAGGGCCGCGTTGCCGGCGGGATTGTGGCCGCCGTCACCAAATCAGGGACCAATAATCTGCATGGAAACCTTTACGAATTTTTCCGCAACGACGCACTCAATGCCAACAACTACTTCCTGAACGGATCAAGCGTTCCGCGCCCGCCTTACAAACGCAATCAATTCGGAGGCACACTGGGCGGTCCCCTGATCAAGGATCGTCTGTGGTTCTTTGTGTCCTATCAAGGAAGCCGGGAGATCAACGCTACCTCGTTGTTAAACTCCATCGGGACCGTCTTCGTTCCCGCAAATCTCTCGAACGACCGATCCGATGCTGCTATTGATGCGTTGGCAACGTCTTTCGCTCCGGTCGGTCCGACAACGGTATGCCTGCCCGCATGCTTGAGCCCCACCGCGCAGTTTCTTCTGCAGGCGAAATTGCCCAATGGCTCTTACGTGATTCCATCGGCGCCGAATCCCAGCTCTACATCGAACGCTGCCGTTCCGGTACCGGTGGTAGGCACTTCCAAGTTCCGCGAAGACCAGTTCAATACGAACCTGGACTTCCAGGTATCCGCGAAGAACCGGTTGTCCGGCAAGTTCTTCGACGCGAACAATCCTGCCACGCAGGCTTTATTCAATCTGTTCGGACTTACAAATGCCCTCCCTGTTCCGGGTTTTGGCGGGACCGCGAATCTGAATCAAAGAGTGCTCTCGCTCGACGACACTGACGTATTGTCTCCGCATTTGGTAAATGACTTGCGGTTTGGTTACAGCATCATAACGACGGGCTCCCAACCGCAGGAGCCATTCACAGCCTCCCAACTGGGAATCACCTCTCCGCTGGGCAACCTGTTCGCGGGTATGCCGGAAATCTCGGTGGCAAACTATTTCGACTTGGGAGCCAGCCCATTTGCCGACAACAGTGGAATCGAGAAGACGTACACGATTGGCGACACATTCAGTTGGCAGAAAGGCCGCCACAGTTTGAAGGCCGGCGTGGAGTACAAGCATCACGATCTGAACGAGACCTTCAACCTTTACACGCGCGGCCAGATGTTTTTTCTCGGATTTTCCGGCAACTCCTTTGCCGATTTCCTGGGAGGCTACCTCGGTACGGCCGGGCTTACGATCATGGGCTCCGGCGTAAACAACCGGGATGTTCGGGCACACGACTGGAACGGATTCTTCAATGACGACTGGCGTGTGACGGATCGGTTAACGCTTACGCTGGGCGTCCGCTACGATTTCTTCGGTCCGTTTACCGAAGCCCAAGGACGCTTCGTCGGATTCGATCCGACACAGCTCACAACCGTTCCCATACCCACGGCCGACGGTGGAGGCGTGGCCATCACCGGGGGATTTGTACAGGCATCCAATGCGAAGAACCCCGTACCTGGGATCCCGACGGTACAACCGTCGCTGGTTCCTTCCGACAAGAACAACTTTGCCCCCCGAATCGGCTTTGCCTGGCAACCTCGGTCCGACAATCGCCTGGTGGTGCGTGGTGGTTATGGGGTTTACTATGATCGAGCGAATTCGCGGCTGCTCAACAATCAGATTCTGGACTTTCCCTACTACACTCTGGCACAGGCACTGTTGACGCCGATCAGCACTCCGTTCGTGAATGTTCCGCAGCCGAGCAGCTTTCCTCTGGCTTTCAACAACGCCGCACTGTTCCCGTTTGGCGGGCCGCCGGCGTTGATGACCCAAGCCCCAACTCTCCTTTCACCGTTCGGCATCGCTGAGGTTTCCGCCAACGGCATTTACCCGGACATCCACGACTTCCGCACGCCATATATTCAGCAGTACAGCCTGGGTATTCAGAACGAGTTTGCCCACGACTGGATGTTGGATCTGGGTTACGTTGGCTCGGCGGGACGTAAGTTGTACCGTCTGGTTGATCTCAATCAGGAAGTCGCGCCAGTTGCTTTCGCGCCGGGACCGTTGAGTCCCGGATTGTCGAGTCTCGCGGTGCAGGGCTTCGGTGTCCATGCGATGCAGAGTTCGTCGGATTCAAGCTACAACTCTCTGCAGGCCAGCGTGACCAAGCGATTCTCTCACGGGCTGACATTACTCGCCTCTTACACCTGGAGCCATTCGCTCGATGATTATTCCGGCGATCCCACCGGAACGAGCGACGTCACAGTGGTCCCTGGAAACCAGGCGCCCGGCTTCCTGAATAACTACGCAAGTTCCGACTTTGACCGTCGCCACCGATTTGTGTTCAGCGGTATTTATGATTTGCCGAGGTTCTACAAAGGCGCTTCCGGTTTCGCCCGCCAGGCGGTAAACGGCTGGGAACTGGCCAGCGTTCTGACCCTGCAGAGCGGCACCCCATTCTCGGTTCTGACCAATGCCACGGCCTTCGTGCAGGCGCGCGCCGACTCCGTTCCGGGGTGCAATCCGGCAGGGAGCGGCAGCGTCGAATCCAGGCTGCTTGATTACTTTAATACCGCTTGCTTTGCGGCCGCCGCCACCCCGGGCGATTTCGGGGACAGTGGACGAAACATTCTGCGCGGGCCTGATCAGCGCAACGTCGACATCTCCATCATCAAGTACTTCCCAGTCACCGAACGGACGAAGCTGGAATTCCGGGGTGAGTTCTTCAACGCGTTTAATATGGTCAGCTTCGCAAATCCAGTCAACATCCTCGCATCCGCCAACGTGGGACAGATTGTGGAAACCAGCACGGGACCGCGAGTGATTCAGTTCGCGCTGAAGTTGAATTTCTAGAACTTAGAACTTAGAACTTAGAACTTATAACTTACAACGAAGATGCTTCCGAAGGAATCCATTAAAGTGACTCGTCACGCTCTGGGACGCGTGTCCGGTGACGCAGTGGAGCTCGCCTTCGGTTATTGGCCCGGCCGGGGTGCGCCGGTAGTTGCCCTGCATGGCCTAACTGCTTCACACCTAAATTTCATCGGCATTGCCGAACGCTTGGCGGGCCGATGCGCCCTCTTTGCGGTCGATCTGAGAGGCCGCGGCGATTCCGACAAACCCGAGGGGCCGTACGGCATCGCGCAACACGCGCGGGATGTGGCTGTCGCGATGCGCGCCATGGGACTCGGCCCCAGCATCGTCACGGGTCACTCAATGGGCGCTTTCGTGGCGACTGCGCTCGCTGCGCAGGAACCCAGCCTCGTATCCGCTCTCGTTCTGATCGATGGGGGCGATGTGCCCGATGCACCGGTCACAAATTCTCCCGGGCAGGACGCTCACGCTGCACTCGCACAACGCGTCGCGCAGTTGCGCCAAACTTATCCTTCGCGCCAAGCCTATCGGGAGTTCTGGCGAACCCAGCCACACTTTCCTCCCGCAGAATGGAATCCCTGGGTGGAAGCCTTTCTGGACTATGAAGTCGGCGGAGATTTGCCCGTGCAACCGAAAGCCTCAGAGGCGGCAGTGCGCGCCGATCTGGGAGAAGCGTATCAGCGCGCCGCGATCACTGAGCGCTTGAAGTCCATTCGCGTGCCGACGCTATTCCTCCGCGCCGAAAGCGGCTTAACCCCTGGGCAGGCGCCACTGTTTCCAGATAAGCTCGCAACCGAATTCCGCTCTTACGTCCCCCATGTCGAGGACCACAAATTCGCCGGCACCACCCATTACACCATCGCATTGGGTGAACGCGGAGCGACGAGGATCGCCGACCTTATCTCTGAACTAGCCAGCCGGCCACTCGCGAGCTCGCCTCGCTCCCCGGCGACGGCATAAATTAAGCAAAGAGGTTTATCCAGCGGAGGACCTTACCGACATGGCAGAACGAGGATGGATAGCCGGGACCGCTCGCGCTGCCGGGGGCTCACGCAATTTCAGGCTCTGGACGCCCGGAACGCTGGGAAGCGGAGGCTCTTGGCCTCTCGTCATGATGCTGCACGGCTGCACGCACAATGCGCAGGATATGGCAGAGATCTCCGGGATGAATGACGTGGCCGAAGCCAATCAATTCCTGGTCGTCTATCCGGAACAGGCGCGCTTGGCCAATCTGCTGAAGTGCTGGAACTGGTTTGATCCCAAACATCAGAAGCGTGATGCTGGGGAACCCTCGATTCTCGCTGCGGTTGTCGATCAGGTTCGCTCCACGCAAAACGTCAATCCAGATCGGGTTTACGTGGTGGGAGTTTCCGCCGGGGCGGCGATGGCCTGCATTCTTGCCGCGACTTACCCGGATGTTTTCGCAGGTGTGGCTATGTTTGCGGGAGCTGAATTTAGGGCCGCCAGCAGCGTTTCCGAGGGGATTGCCGCCATGAAGCGAGGCGGCCCGGATCCGACCCGGCAAGGGCAGCTCGCTTTTGAAGCGATGCGCGGCGGCCTCGCGCACAAGAAGAGGCGGCGTATGCCGGTGATCGTGTTTCATGGGACGGCGGATACCCACGTGAGTCTCGTCAATGCCGAGCAAACCATCACCCAGTGGAGCAAAACGAATGCGTGCCTCGCGGCGGAAAATTCAGAGAGCGGACTTACCTTGACGGAAAGCATCATCGACGGCGAAGTCTCTGACAAAGATCCGGAGCGCTACGCCTACCGAAGGCACATCTACGTGGAGGCCAATGCCCGTCTTTTGATGGAAAAGTGGATGGTCCAGGGTCTTGGCCACGCCTGGTCGGGCTCTCCCAAGCCCAGCCAGTACGGTGACCCCAAGGGACCCCACGCCAGCGCGGAAATCTGGCGCTTCTTTTGCGAAGCCGGCTCGGACGCGACGGCTTCCTCGCCCTCCCTCGGCTCGCTGCGTCAGGAATCGAGCGAGACATCAAAATGAACATTGGCTCGCTTCTTCCCAGCCACGCCCGCTATCGTCCAAATCACACCGCCGTAGTTTTTGAAGATTCCCGCCTCAGCTTTCGGGAGTTCAACTCCCGGGTTAACCGGCTTGCCAATGCGCTTTCTAGTCTGGAGGTGAAGAAAGGCGACAAAGTCGCGACAATCCTGCCCAACTGCTTGAGCTTGCTTGAGACCTACTGGGCAGTTGCAAAGATCGGAGCCGTGGTGGTGCCGCTCAGTCCTCTTCTGCGGGAGAAAGCCTTGACCGCGCTCCTTAAGGATTCCGATGGCGGCACGATTATCGCGAGTCTCGATTTTGCGGAGCCGCTTGCCACCATCCGGCATGAACTGCACAACGTTCCGGACGAGCGCCTCATCGTGACTGCATCATCGCCCGTTCCAGGATTTCAAACCTACGACGAACTCACCTGTCGGGCCAGCGAAGCCGAGCCTCCTAAGACCGAAATTGTGGACGGCGATCCCTGCACCATCATTTACAGCAGTGGCACGACCGGCACACCCAAGGGAATCGTACACACGCACTACATTCGCGCCATATACTGCACGCTCTTTGCTTCGACCTTCCGCATGAGCCCCGAGAGCGTAGTGCTCCACTCGGGCTCAATCGTCTTCAACGGCGCCTTCCTTACACTCATGCCCGCGATGTATCTGGGAGCGAAGTACATCCTGCACAAGAGCTTTGATCCGCGGACGTTTGTGGAAACGGTGGCGCGCGAAAGCGTGACCCACGTCATGATGGTCCCGTCGCAGATTGTCGCGCTCCTGAGTTCGCCGTACTTTTCGGCAGAAGCGCTTAAATCCCTCGAAATGATCGGTACCGTTGGCGCCCCGCTGCACCTGGAGCACAAAGAGAAGCTGAATCACTGCCTGCCCGGCAGATTTTACGAACTCTACGGGCTCACGGAAGGGTTCATGACGGTGCTCGACAAGAATCATTATGCGTCCAAGCCAAATTCTGTTGGCCCGCCGCAACCATTTTTTGACATGCGGATCATAAATTGGCAGGGAAAGGACGTGCCTCCGGGGGAGATCGGGGAGATTGTTGGGCGCGGGCCAGCGCTCATGCCGGGTTATTACAAGCGGCCTGATTTGACGGCTCAGGCAATTGTCGACGGCTGGCTGCACACTGGCGACCTGGGATACGTTGATGAAGACGGATTTCTCTATCTAGTGGACAGAAAGAAGGACATGATCATCAGTGGCGGCACGAATGTCTTCCCGAAGGACATCGAGGAAATCATCGTGCAGCATCCGGCGGTTCGTGAAGCGGCAGTATTTGGGATCCCCAGCGAGAAGTGGGGTGAGACCCCGCTGGCTGCCGTCATTCTGCACCAGTCGGATGCCGTCACTGCCGAGGGGCTGTGCGAATGGATCAATGAGCGCGTAGATGCGAAAAATCAGCGCGTCTGCGCGGTCACGATCGTGGAGGACTTTCCCCGCAGTAGTGCGGGAAAAACGCTGAAACGCTTGCTCCGTGAACCCTACTGGTCTGGCCGAGACGAGAAAATCTAGAATTTCTCTTGGCAATATTGGCGATCAAGGTGCCGAAAGCCCTGAGAGCCGGCCAGAGTGAGCTCAGGGCGCGGCCTTCGAGCCAATCATGACGGCTGCATCGGTAAGTGCCATCATGCCAAACCGGGGCAGGGCTGCCTCACAGGCTGACACAGTCTGGCTGCCGGTAAGGGTGACAGTCTCTTGGAGCATCGATAAACTGAAATACTCGTTTGCCCTGATTCGTTCCCCTTCGATAGAATTAGAGGTTTGCTGCCCTCAGTCGATAGCCGCAAGCAGGTTCCTTCCGATTCTTAGCGAACGAACGAAGAGCGTCATTATGAAAATCCATGAGTACCAGGGAAAAGCGATTCTTAAGAAATATGGTGTGACCGTGCCGCGCGGGACGATGGCGACCTCGCGCGAAGAAGCCGACTCCGCGGCGAAAGCATTGTTTAGCGCCGGAGCGACCGGCGTGGTGGTCAAGGCGCAGATTCACGCGGGCGGGCGCGGTAAGGGTGGAGGCGTGAAGATCGCCAAGTCTGCCAATGAAGCGGGAGACATCGCCGAAAAGATGCTGGGCATGAAGTTGGTCACGCATCAGACAGGTCCCGAGGGCCGCATCGTCCGGCGGTTGCTGATCGAGGAAACTCTGCCCATCGAAAAGGAGTTGTACTTGGGAATTCTGGTGGACCGCGCCGAGGGTAAGCCGGTATTCATGGCTTCGGCTGCGGGTGGAATGGAAATCGAGCAGGTCGCGGCGGAGAATCCCGATGCCATTCTGAAGCAGCACATTGATCCCGGCATGGGGCTGGAAGCATTCCAGGCGCGCAAGATGGCTTTCAAGCTTGGACTGAGCGCCAAGCAAATCAATCCCGCAGTGCAATTTCTTTCCAACCTGTACAAAGCATTTCTCGATACCGATGCTTCGCTCCTCGAAATCAATCCCTTCATCACCACCACCGACGGCCGGCTCTTCGCGCTCGACGCCAAGCTGACCTTCGACGACAACGCGCT
>PMXH01000323.1 GCA_003165855.1 Acidobacteriaceae bacterium
TGGGCGCCTTTTATATTGCGTGTAATAAACGTAGAACGTCTTCCCCAGTATGTGCGGATCATCGCCGAGCCCGACCGCCCTGGGATAAGGTGCGAGCGTCGTCATGCCATCGGCGTACGTTCCAAGCGATGCGGGAGTCGTCCAGTTAAGTCCATCGACGGATTCCGCGTAATAGAACGTCGTGTCGTTGTCCATGATCAGCACGTAGCGTTGCAACGCGCTGTTGTAGTGGATATCGAGATACCCGCCCTCTTGCGGCTCCCAGTTTGGATTCAGGTCGGTGGAGGCTCCGCCCATCCCCGGTTGCAGATTCCAGGTTCCCTCGTAGAACTTCTCAAAGGGGACCGCGTGCGGGTGCGTCGATCCAAACGCCGCATTCAGTAACGAGTCAACCAGTACGCGCGCTACAGACACATGGGTAGTGTTCGTGGTACCAGCCGGCCAGTCCGGAAAATAAAAATAAAAGTACTTGCTGTCAGGCGACATCACCAGCGGACCGTCTCCGATCTCGTCGAAGCCTGGGGCGAGCTCGTACGCGAACGACTGGTTCGGGCGAACCACCTCGCCCAGGTCCGTCCAGTGCAGTCCGTTATCCCGCGATGCCGCCAGCCCGTGCACCGCATACAGCGTGTTGCTCGGGAGTTCGGCATGATAGCCCACGATCAGGTTTCCCGCTCCCGTCTTGCCTGCCGGAACCTGATAGACCGGGCCCCCGCCAATGTAGGTATAGCCAGAATAGTTTGGGTTCACCGCTGGATCGGGATTCGGCGAGATCGTTACGTCCCGGGGATTGCCCGTGCCGAGCGGATTATCGAGCGTGCCCAAGGTTGTAGTCACGGATCCGTAATTGTTATTGCCCACCCATTGTCCCTGCCAAATCTGCCGGGGGTGAAACGCGCCGTCACTGGTAAACCATTCGTAACCGTCTGCCGTTCTGATTACGCCCATCTGCGTGTCCGGCCATGCGAAGCCGAAGCCCTTGGTATCCGTGAGCGGGGGCTCCGCCCGGCGCCCCGCTTGGTCGATCTGGTCATGCGTGGCGACGATAATCGGCGGGGTCACCACCGGCTGGCACAGCGGAGTGACGGCCTGAGCGGCGCTGGCTCCGGTCGCGAACTGCAAGAAAGTGGCTAGGAAAACAACCAAGGCAAGCGGAGAGCGGAAGACCATGAGGATACCTCAGGTTTGGTTTACGCCAGCCGACGGCGCCAAGACTGTTCTATTTCGGACACTGTCCATCCCAGCGCGTCCCCAGCCCACACGGCATAAGAACACCCGCATCTGCGCAATGTTGCGGACGATAAGATGGTAGGCGCTGCTGCGAACGCCGCACCACCGAGCCCGCTTAGGCATCCGCCACCCTCCCGCCGCATCTAATCAGGCAACGGCTGGGGCAGACGGCGTTCTTTCGCAGCCGTCTCGGTGGTAAATTGTTACTTGCAATTGTCCCCGCCGCACCCTGAAGCGTAATCGCTTGGCCGCAACCAACCACAATTCGAACGGACGATCGGCCTCGCGCCAGGGCCGCACTTGGCTGGTGCTCGGAGTGCTCGCCGTGCTCGCCATCATCCCCGTTTTCACCCGGCCGGGCCCCTTGAAAGTTCGCACCACCACCGTCGAGCGCGGCCCCATCCGCAGCCTGATTTCCACCAACGGCAAAGTCGAGCCCATCCAGAATTTCGAAGCCCACTCTCCCGTTCCCACCACCGTGAAGCACCTGTTCGTAAAGGAAGGCGACCATGTCCGGCAAGGTCAACTGCTCCTGCAGCTCGAGGATGCAGACCTGCGCAGTCAGGCCGCCCGCGCCCAGGCTCAGATGAAGTCAGCCCAGGCTGACCAATCGGATCTCGACACCGGCGGCACTCGCGAAGAACTCCTTACCCTCGATTCCCAACTCGCCAAAGCCCGCAACGCCCGCGATGCCGCCCAGCGCAATCTGGACGCTCTTCGCCGCCTGCAGCAGCAAGGCGCAGCCTCCGCCGGCGAAGTCAAGCAGGCGGAAGACGCTTTGCAGCGCGCTCAGGCCGACGCTACTTTGCTGGAGCAGAAAAAGAAAGACCGCTACTCTCAGCCCGAGGTCGCCAAAGTTCAAGCTCAGGGTACCGAAGCGCAAGCGGCCTACGATGCCGCCGAAGATGCCCTCCGCAAATCCAGCGTCCGCGCCCCTTTTGATGGCATCGTCTATGCTCTTCCCGTCAAGCAAGGCGCCTATGTGCAGACCGGAGACCTGCTGTTGCAGGAAGGCGTTCTCTCCCGCATGCTGGTTCGCACCTTCGTCGACGAACCCGACATCGGCCGCCTCGCCGCCGGACAGAAAATCGAAGTCACCTGGGACGCTTTGCCCGGACGCATCTGGAACGGCGCCGTCAGCACCATTCCCTCCACCGTTAAACTTCGCGGCGCACGCAACGTTGGCGAGGTCACTTGCACCGTCGACAACAATGATCTTCGCCTGCTACCCAACGTCAACGTCGCCGTCACCGTCATCACTGCCGAACATAGCTCCGCTCTCACTCTCCTCCGCGAAGCCGTCCGCATGGATGACACCAAACCCTACGTTTTCCAGATCGTCGACGGCGAACTTAAACGCCGCGAAGTCGAAGTCTCTATCCAGAACCTTACGCAGGTTGAAATCACGTCCGGGCTTCCCGAACATTCCGTCGTAGTCCTATCCTCGGCCGACTCCAAGCCCTTACTCGACGGTGCCCGCGCAAAAGTCGTGCCCTAGCCAATGAGCGGGACCAAGAACAACTCTTGTCATTCCGAACCGGGCGCTAAGCCCGGTGAGGAACCTGCTTTTGAGCCTGCGCTCTTTGCTCGCCTCCACCGTCATCCTGAGAGAGCGCGCTCTTTGCGCGAACGAAGGACCTGGGCGAGCCCCGCGATGTGGCGCGTTCTTTGCGACACATTAATCGCGCGTTCGGCTCGCTTCCTTATCGCGGCGCTGACCCTGTTCCCTCTCGCCCTCGCTGCCCAAACACCCCAAGCCCTTCTCGCCTCCGGCCGCGTCGACCAGGCCCTGCAAACCCTCGAGCACCAGATCCTGACTTCTCCTACCGCCGAATCCTACAACCTGCTCTGCCGCGCTCATTTCGAACTCGAGGCCTGGGATGCCGCCATCCCCGCCTGCGAAAAAGCCGTCTCCCTCGCACCCGACAACGGTCTCTATCGCCTCTGGCTCGGTCGCGCCTACGGCGAAAAGGCGGATCGCTCNNCTCGCGCCCGACAACTGGCAAGCCCGCACCGATCTCGCCGAGTTCTATCTGGAAGCTCCCGCCATCGTCGGCGGCGGCAAAGACAAGGCCCGCGCCCAGGCTGCGCTTCTTTTGCCGTTGAATCCCGGCATCGCGCACTGGGTGAACGCCCGCATCGCCGAGAAAGACAAAGACACCACCACTGCCGAGCAGGAATATCGCGCCGCCATCGACGTCAGCCACGGTGGCGCCTTTGCCTGGCTCAATCTCGCCGGCTTCTATCGCCACACCGGCCGCTTCGATGATATGGAGCAGGCCCTCCGCACCATGGAGTCCCGTCCCCTCGACCGTCCCGGAGCCCTCGTGGATGGCGCTGGCCTCTTGCTTCGCACCGGCCGCAACTATCCCATGGCCATCCGCCTCATGCGCCGCTACATCGCTTCCTCAAACACCGTCGAGGAATCTCCCGTCTTCAAGGCCAACTATCTGCTCGGAGAACTGCTGGAGAAACAAGGCAACCGTCCCGCCGCCGCCGAGGAATACCGCGCCGCCCTCGCCCTAGCCCACACCTTCGCCCGCGCCCAGGATGCCCTCAAGCGCGTAACGCACTAAACGGAAACCAATCGCTCAGCGCGCTCTATAACAGCTGCGCTCTCTTCGCTCCCGCCGATCGAACCCGCGCAAGCAATCCCGGCGCCTTCATTCGCTGGCACCATTCCTCAAAGTTCTCGCGCGGTCCCTTCCATCGAAGGTCCTCGACCGTTTCAAACACCGGCACATCCAGCCGCAGCGTGGCCAGAGTGCGAAATAGCAGCGCTTCGTCCCACGCCTGAAACAGCGCTTCCGCCAGCACTCGCGCCTTCCGGATGGACGCATTCCATTCTCGCCAATCCTTCGGAATATCTTCCAGGTGTGGATACCGCGACAACACCATCGCCGCCGCCTTCACTCCCCACCCCGCCACTCCCGGAAATCCATCCGCGCTGTCCCCAACCACCGCCAGATAGTCCGGAATCGATTCCGGTTTCACTCCAAACTTAGCCACCACCCCAGCCTCGTCGCGCAAAACGTCGCGCCTGCGATCCAGTTGCACCACTCGTGTCCCCACCACGCACTGCGACAGATCTTTGTCCGGCGTACAAATGAACACCTGCTTCACCCGCTCATCCTTCGCCGCTTTCCCGGCAGCCGACGCCAGCGCATCATCCGCCTCGTAGTAAACCATCGGCCACACCACCACTCCCATCGCTTCCAGCGCCGCTTCCAGAATCGGAAACTGCGAAAGCAACTCCTCCGCCACGCCTTCGCTCGTCTTGTATCCCGGATAGAGTTCGTTGCGAAACGACTCCACCACATGGTCGGTTGCAACCCCAAGGTGAGTCGCGCCGCCCTCGATCATCGACAAAACCGATGTCAGCACTCCGCGCACCGCGCCAATCTCCTGCCCATTCACATCGGCCGACGCAGGCACCGCAAAAAAGTGCCGGAACAATTCATACGTCCCGTCAATAAAGTACACGTCCATCCCGTTCCGCTCCGCCGTTCCGCCGATGATGTTATAGGATCAAACAGCTTAAGAATCTTCCCTGAAGAAGATGGACCAATCCATGACCACCGTACGCATCGATAAATGGCTCTGGGCCGCCCGATTCTTCAAGACCCGATCCCTGGCCGCGCGCTCCTGTGAACTCAGCAGAATCGAGTCCAACCGCCAGCCCGCCAAGCCCGCGCGCGAAGTCCGCATTGGCGACATGTTACGGATAACCAACGATGGCGGCGATTTTGAGGTCGAAGTCCTGCTCCTCAGCGAAGTGCGCGGCCCCGCCTCCGTCGCGCAAACCCTCTACCGCGAAACCGAGCCCAGCCGCGAACTCCGCCAGAAAGTAGCCGCCGAGCGCAAAGCCGCGCTGCAATTCGAGGAGCTACCCGCGGGCCGCCCCTCCAAACGCGACCGCCGCAGAATCATCCAGTTCCGCGGCCGCTCCTGACTGCCTGCTATTTTTTCAGGCCGGCGGTGAAGTTGGTGACAACCGTGACTGGCTGATTGACCTCCTGCGAGACTCGCTCCAACAGCAGTCGTTTGCCGTCGGGAGAAACGCTGTAGAAGGGGATTGTCAGAACCGTCCACTGGCTGACCAGCGTCTGCGGAGCTCCGAATTCAAGCGCGCCCCCAACCTCTTTCACCGGGACCGTGAGAATGGATTGGTTGAGATCGAAATAGAAAAGCTCTTTTCCGTCCGCACTCCAGTGCGGGATCTGTCCGCCATTCGGTGAGACCTGCCATTTGCCCTGGCCGCCGCCGTAGGCCTCCACGTAAACTTCCCCCCGGCCAGACTCGACTGAATTGTAGGCAAGCCAGCGGCCGTCCGGGGAAAGCGTCGCGCTGGTTCCGTGGGCCAGGATCTGCCGCGGTTTTCGGTCTCCATCCAGCGACACAGCCCATATCCCCTCCTCTTTTTGAGTAAAAAGGTTCGGGGAATAAAACAGGGTCTTGCCGTCGCGTGACCAATCGTTGGGAGCGACAACAACCCCGATCTGGTCAGGGACTACTAATTCTTCCGCGCCGGTGCCGTCTGCCGGCTTGCGGTAGATGCCGCCGGAGACCGCGCGCAAGGAGCCATAGGCGATCCACTTGCCATCGGGTGACCAGACAGGAAAAGTATTTCCGGTCGGGCCGAAGGTAAGGCGGGTGCGTACGCCACGCGCCAGATCGAGAGACCACACGTCATTGACGCCGGTATCCATCGTGAGAGCAACCCGGTCGCCCTGTGGCGACAGGCGGGCGAACTGCAGGTTTTGCAGGTTGTCGGCGGCCACGCTCAACTGTTTTCCGCTGCGGTCCATCCAAACCAGTTGAACCCCGCCGGAACTGCCATTGCCAAACGCCAGCAGCCCGTTGTCGGTCGCGGAAGCCCCCATGCGCCAGGTGGTGACGTCGTTCAACACGCCGGAAGAAACCGTTTGCGGTTCGCCGCTCAACTCGCCCTTCTCGGGGTCAAAGGGCTGGGCCATCAGCTGGTCGCCGCGGCCAAACAGAAGAAATCCAGCCGCATAAATGGCGTTGCTCTGGGAGTGAATCAGCAGCCGGTTCTCGCGGCCATCCAGCGAGGCATAGTAAATCGCGTTATTGGATACCTTGGAAGGGTCGTGGTGCATGGCGAAGTAGAGAAAGTGTTTGCCATCGGGAAGAAAAAACGGCCAGCGGTGGGACGAGTGCAGAGAGCTGTCCAGTTTTATAAGCGGGGCGGCGGGAGAGCCTCCGCTGGCGTTGATCTGCAGCAACCCGGAGATGGGAGACGGGGAGAACACAATCACGCCGCTCGGACTCCAGGCGCCGCCTCGCCCCAGTTGCGCATCACAAAGAGCCTGCGCCGTGGTGCCGTTGAGTTCGATCGTCCTCAGCTTGCCGTTGGCGAAGAACCCGATCGAACGGCTGTCGGGCGACCAGAAAGGAAAGATGGCATTGCTCGTATCCGGCAGAGCGTGCTGGTCGGAGGCATTCATGGGGCGCACCCAGATGGAAGTCTTGCCGTCGGCCCCCGTCGCGGTAAAGGCCAGATACGCGCCATCGGGCGAGAGCACAGGCGGTCCGGCGACGTCCGAGGTCAGCCGAAAGTGCGTGTCCGGCGGCGGATTGATGACAGCACGAATGCTCGGGCTTGCCGCGGCGGGGCGGTGAACGAAAAATCCGGCGAGTATTCCCAGAACAATCGCCGCCGCGACCGCGCCAATCCACAAAACGCGGCTTCGTCCCGGAGCAGCTTCTGCATCGGCTGGCGTAGAACGAAGCGATCCAATCCAGCGCAGCCCCATCGCGACGTCGTGCGCCGATTGGAAGCGCTCAGCCGGATCTTTGGCCAGGCATGCGGATATCACCTGATCGAGCATCGGCGGCGCCAGCGGCTGGCTGGCTGCGATGGGCTCCGGATCTCTTTCCAGAATCGCCGTGAATACGCTCAGTTGCGACTTGCCTTCAAAAGCCCGGCGTCCCGTGGCCATTTCATAAAGAACGCATCCGAAGCTGAACAGGTCGCTGCGGGCATCGGCCTCCGCGCCCTGCAAAAGTTCGGGGGCCATGTATTGAAAAGTTCCCACGATCGAACCCTTCTGCGTGAGCGGCGACGCAGCCGAGGTGAGCGAAGCCAGATTCATCGTCGGCGTCGAAGGAGTGAACGGCCCCACCGCCTGCGAGCCAATCGACACTTCTGGCTTGGCCAGCCCGAAGTCCATCAGCTTTGCGCCCGCTTTGGTCAGCATGATGTTCGCCGGCTTCAGATCGCGGTGGATAATGCCCTGCTGATGCGCCTTCTCCAGCGCTTCTGCGATCTCCGTCCCAATCTTCACCACCTGATCGAGAGGCAGCGCGCCTTTCTTCAGACGCTCGGCCAGCGTTTGCCCTTCCAGATACTCCATCACCAGGAAGTCGGTGCCGTCCTGCGAGCCGATGTCGTAAAGCGTGCAGATATTCGAATGTTGCAGCGCGGAGATGGCTTTGGCTTCACGCTCCATGCGCTGTTTCAGTTCCGGGTGAGACGAAAGATGCGAGGGCAGAACCTTGATGGCAACGGTGCGCTCCAGCCGCGTGTCCTTGGCGCGATACACCTCGCCCATCCCGCCCGCGCCTAGAGGAGACTGAATTTCATAGGGACCAAGTTTCGTGCCAGAAGTGAGAGCCATGCGTGCGCAATTATAGCCTGTGCGCCGGATGCGCAAAGCCCTTGGGTGGCGCGTTGCCCATGTGAGTCGGACACTCCTGTCCGACGCCTTTGACTTCGATCTTGCCGTTGACCGGGAAGGCACGTCTTCATAGGCTGCGGAAAGACTCACCATTGCCGCCCTGTCATGCTGAGCGAAGTAGGATCGTCCAAAGGACGATCCTACGCAGCCGAAGCATCCCTACCGCCATCACAAAGCCCGACAGAAATATCCACCCGACAACAACCTTATCGAGGCCTGCCATTGACTTTGATTTTAACGTGGACCGGGAAGGGCACGGCTTCAGCCGCTAAGGGGAACCCCCTTCAGATCGAGGCATTTGTTAAATCATGCCATTCCGTACCGGGTGCCGGGTGCCCCCACGTCTCGCGTCCTTTGCGAGACGTGGGCCGGCGCCCGTAGGTGATCAAAGCGGAAGGGTAAATAAGAGTGTGCGTGAAAACTGAATTCTGGGCGAAGATGTGGTGCGGAACCCCCGCATCCCAGTCCCGACAGAGCCTGCCCTAAGCGAAGTCGAAGG
>PMXH01000126.1 GCA_003165855.1 Acidobacteriaceae bacterium
CAGTACGCGTCAGTGGCCTTGGCTCTTTCGCCGATCGACAAGTTCCACGCCAACATCGGCTACCGAATAAGCTCGGTCAACGGCAGCCGCTTTTTCAACGATCCGCGCGATGTGAACGGATCGCTGGTCTCTAAATACCAGACGCCTTTTGTGAATCTCTCCTATGCGATGCGAAAGAATCTGATCTGGAAGGGCGAGTATAACTACTTCGGCTACGGCGAGGGTGGTCCTTCGGGAGCNNGCCCTGCAGCACGCTGCCAAATACTGCGATGAGCGGTCCGGCCTACGGGTTCACCGCTCCTCGGAACTTCCACGCAAACAACGTAACCGTTGGAGTGCATTACGAGTTCTAAAAACATCCGTTAGCCTTCAGCTTTTCGTGTGGAGTGCGCAGTGGCTGGCTTCCACAAGGACAAGCTGAAAGCTAACAGCCTTTTTCGGTACAGGCCAAAGCCCCCGCATTCTGTCTTACTTCTTTTCGGCGTCGTCGCAGTTCAATCTAAAATCCCAATCAACGACCCTCAGCGCGCGATGCGGGCCGACCCGCCTCGCATCACGGCCTCGACTTCGGAGAGCGTTGCCATGCTGGTGTCTCCTGGTGTCGTCATCGCCAGCGCGCCATGCGCTACACCGCACTGAACGGCCCACGGGGCGTCCTTGCCCGCGAGAAAACCATAGATCAGTCCCGAGGCGAACGAGTCTCCCCCGCCGACCCGGTCCAGGATCTCCACCGGCCGCTGTGGAACATGAATAACCTTTCCTTCATATAGAGCGATCGCGCCCCAGTCATTTTGGGTCGCGGTGTGCGCCGTACGCAGCGTCGTGGCGATGAGCTTCAAATTCGGATAAAGCTCGGCGACGCGATGCAGTATCGATTCATAGCTTGAAACCGGCAGATGGCTGAAGTCTTTGCTCACGCCGTCGAGGGCGACACCCAACGCAGCCGAAAAGTCCTCCTCGTTGCCGAAGAGAACGTCCACCGCCGATACTAGTTCTCGGTTCACCTCCTGCGCCTTCGATTTGCCACCGATGCCTTTCCATAACGATTCCCGATAGTTGAGGTCGTAGGAAACCACAGTGTTCGAGGCTCGGGCCGCCTGAATGGCCGCGTTCGCAACCGATGCCGACGAGGGAGAGAGCGCGGCGAAAATGCCGCCGGTATGCAGCCAGCGAGAGCCGCTCGCCGCGAAGATGTGCTGCCAGTCGAAGTCGCCGGGCTGGCTGTGCGCGATCACCGTATTTCCCCGGTCTGAGCAGCCGACCGCTGCACGCACACCGAAACCCCGCTCCGTAAAGTTCAGGCCGTTGCGTACGGTTCTTCCAATGCCGTCGTACGGCACCCACTGGACGAGTGATGTGTCCACTCCCCCCTGCAGGATGAGATCCTCAAGCAATTGCCCAATCGGGTTTTTGGCGAATGCCGTGATGATAGCGGTGTGCATGCCGAAGCACCGTCTGAGTCCGCGCGCGACGTTATATTCTCCGCCCCCTTCCCAGGCACGGAAGGTTCTCGCCGTGTGGATGCGTTCTTCGCCCGGATCGAGCCGCAACATTACCTCGCCGAGGCTGACGCAATCCCACCTGCAGCTTGCAGATCCTTTCAAGATGATCGGGTCCATGCCAGCATTCTAGCTGGTTCGAATGCTGGGCAGTCAATGTTTGCCGCACCGGACGGCCCGTTCCATCTCTTTGCCACTGAGCGCGGGAGAACTAGCACGGCGTATAATCGCCGCGGAAGAAAATCGAGAGCAGCGTGAAGATCGTAAGATTAAGAACTGCGGTGGTGGAGGGCAACTTCGATTGGACATTCGTTCGCATTGAAACGGATGAAGGACTTCGAGGTCTGGGCGAATGTTTTTTTGCTCCCGGCCTGACGTCGATTCTGCGTTCGCTCGAGCCGCTGTTGATTGGAGAAGACCCGCGCGACATTCATCGCCTGTTTCGCAAACTACAGCTTGCAACGTCAGGGGCCGGTTCGGTTGCGGGCATCATCTACAACGCAATCAGCGGCATCGAAGCCGCGCTTTGGGATGTGCTTGGCCAATGGCTCGATGTGCCCATTTATCGCTTGCTGGGCGGAAAGTTCCGTGATCGAGTCCGCGTTTACGCCGATTGCCATGGAGGCGAAGCGCTCGAGAGCCTGGACGAGGTGCTGCGTTCCCGTCCGGCGTCATGGGAGCCGAAAGGTGCAGCACACGCGGCCAGAGACTACTACGGTAGCGAGGCTGGCGAAGATCCTCCCGCTTCGCCCGACGACTATCGCCGCCAGGCGCTCAAGAAAAGGGCGCAAGGATTCACCGCCCTGAAGTTTGACCTGGATGTACCGGGCACCGAAGGCCCCGATTCCCACAATCGAGCGCTCAGCAATCGCGCTATCGATCACATGGTGAGTCTGATCGGCGCGGTTCACGACGCGGTGGGAAAGGATACCGACATCGCGGTGGACTGCCATTGGCGCTATAACGCCAGCGACGTTGTCAAAGTGGCGCGCGAACTCGAGCCCTTCCGCCTGTTGTGGCTGGAAGATCCGGTTCCGCCTAACAACACTGCCGCGCTAAAAGAAGTCAGCTCGAAAGTGCGGGTACCAATCGCGACCGGCGAGAATCTTTTTCTCTTCGAAGGCTTTGAGGAAATCATCGCGCAACACGCGCTGAGCGTTGTTACTCCTGACCTTCAGAAGGTTGGGGGCTTGTCCATCGCCCAGAGCATTGCGCAATTTGCCGACGTGCATACCATGCCCGTTGCTCCGCACAACATCAGCAGTCCGGTCGGTACCTTGGCCGCAGCCCACTTCTGTGCGTCGATTCCAAATTTTCTTGCGCTCGAGTTTCATGCCTCCGAAGTGCCCTTCTGGAATGACCTGGTCGAAGGGTTGCCCAAGCCGATTATTCAGAATGGATTCATTTCTCTGCCCGAGAAAGCTGGTCTCGGAGTCAACTTAAACGAGGAGGTCGCCCGGCGCTACGCGCGGAAGGACGAGCCGTTTTTCGAATGAGCGTTCTTCGAATGACGTCGCGTGCAACGCATTCGTTGTAAACCTGAGAACGCTGCCGGACCATTGGTTGAACTGAAGTCTTATGCCAATCGCAAAGATAGAAGTTTTGCAGAAAATCGTCGCCTCCGGTCTGGTTTCCGTAATCCGGGCGGAGAATCCTGACCAAGCTGCTCATATCGCCGAAGCCTGCGCTCTGGCAGGCGTCGCGGCGCTCGAAATCACTTTCACCGTGCCGGGAGCAAGCGGGGTGATCGAGCACCTTGCGAAGAGGTTCTCCGGCCAGATTCTGCTCGGGGCGGGCACGGTTCTCGATCCGGAAACCGCGCGCATCGCCATTCTTGCGGGGGCGCAATTTGTGGTCAGCCCAGCGCTCAATTTCGAGACCGCTCGTCTCTGCAATCGCTATCAAGTGCCGTACCTGCCCGGCGCTGGAACAATCGGCGAAGTGATCGAGGCCATGGAGTGCGGTGCTGACATCGTGAAGGTCTTTCCTGGCGAAATCCTCGGACCAGCGTTCGTCAAGGCAGTGAAAGGGCCCCTTCCCCAAGCATCGCTGATGCCGACTGGTGGCGTCACCCTCGAAAATGTCGCCCAATGGATCCGCGCGGGGTCGGTTGCCGTGGGAGTGGGGGGCAATCTCACGGCCGGAGCTAAGACAGGAGATTTTGCCTCGATTACGCACCTTGCCCGACAGTTCGTGGAGAAAATCAAAGAGGCGCGCGCTAAATGAGCACGACGAAGCTGTGGAAGTCCGACGACGAACTGTTCGCCATCGTGCAGCGTGAACTCTTCACCTGCGTGGTGGGCGACGTGATGGATAAGTTAGACCTTCAGCACCAATTCCTCCCACCGCAAATTCAACCTCTTCGGCGGGACATGGTGGTGATCGGTCGCGCCATGCCGGTTCTCGCGGTGGATGTATTTGCCGAAAAGATCGCCGGCAGCGCCAACACGTTAATGGAGAAATCGTTTGGCTTGATGCTGGAAGCGCTCGACGACCTCCGACCCAACGAGGTCTACGTTAACACTGGCTCTTCACCACGAAACGCGCTGTGGGGAGAACTGATGAGCACACGCGCCCGCAAACTGGGCAGCCCGGGTGCGGTGTTGAATGGCTACGTGCGAGATACCAAGGCCATTCTGAATATGAGCTTTCCGACGTTCGGTTTCGGTTCCTACGGACAAGACTCGGCCCCGCGCTACAAGGTGGTCGATTTTCGCATTCCCGTTGAGATCGGATCGGTGCGCGTTCGTCCGGGAGATATTCTTTTCGGCGACATTGATGGGGTTTTGTTGGTTCCCGCCGAGGCCGAGACTGAAGTCTTCACGCGTGCTCTCGAAAAGGCTCGCGGCGAAAAATTGGTACGGAAAGCCATTGAGGAAGGAAGTAGTGCGGTCGCTGCATTCGAGAAGTACGGAATCATGTAAGGAAAATGGGGGCATCCATCGTGAGTGCAAGCTTCGTGAGTGCAAACCCGCCGTCTCGCGCACAACAGATACGCAGCTTTCTCCAGAAAAATGACTTGCAGGCCTGGATCGCATGGCGGCCCGACGAACTCTTGATGCTCTCCGGGTATTTTCCCTACTGGGGAGCTTCGTTGCTGATTTATTTCGCGGATGCGGAGCCCGTTCTTTTCGTTCCGCAGATCGAACCCAGGGACCATATTCCCGCCGCATTACGAGTTCAAGAATATCCGTGGGGCGATCTCAAGTGCGCCGATCCATATTCAGCACTGGTTGCCGCAGTTGGAAACGAACTGGTCAAAGCAGACATTAGTCGCGAGCGCGTTGGAATGAATCTCAGCGCCTCCAGAACCTCACTGCCGATTCAAGCTGCCGAGCAAATTCCCATGCCTGAGGCTTTTTCCGGCCAGCTTTCCGCGCTCGCCGCAAAGCCAGACTGCCAGACAGCTTTTGCCGAACTCTATTTAAGAAAAGTTCCGGAGGAAATCGACGCAATCCGGCTGGCAAACCGCGTTGCGAACGTTGGCCTGCAAGCTTTTTTCGAGAATTTGCATCCGGGAATCGCGGAGGCCGAGGTTGCCGCGGCGGTTGAGTCGGCCATTTATCGCCAACTTGGCCACGATGGCATATTTCATTCCCGAGGCTGGGCGATGGTGCAATCCGGTCCCAATAGTGCCGACGCGGGTCGATTTAATCGCTCGACTGGGCGGCGTCTAGAGAGTGGCGATCTGGTTTTGATCGAACTGGCAACTTGCGTCAATGGATATTGGAGCGACCTCACGCGCACGGCCGCCGTAGGTTCTCCGAAGCCTGCAGTCGAGCAGATACTTGCCATTGTCAGAGATGCGCAACAGACAGCAGTCAATGCCGTAGTTCCCGGCGTTTCTGCTGGTCGCATTGACGCTCTAGCGAGGGGGAAGATTGCTGCCGCAGGCCTCTCGACTTACTTCACCCATCACACCGGGCACCACGTTGGGTTCCGCTATCATGATCCAGGATTTCTGATCCTCCCCGAAGAATCCGCCGTTCTTGAGCCAGGCATGGTGATCACCATCGAACCCGGAGTGTATGTTCCCGATCGCGGTGGAGGCGCGCGGATCGAGGACAATGTGCTGGTTACAGAATCGGGTCACGAAGTGCTTTCAAGGATTGAAGGGAACGAGCAGCCCGGGGGCAAACGAGCATGATCAGCATTGATCTCTCCGGCAAGACAATTCTGATCACCGGGGCGTTGGGCGCGATTGCCGAGCACATGATTCGAAGGCTTGTAGAAAGCGGCGCGACCCTGGTGCTTACCGACATTAGAGCGGAGGAACAAGCCGAACGGATACTCGATGATTGGCAGATTCCGCCCTCATCCTATCTCTATTTTGCCGCCGACATTACCGAGTCCAGCCAGGTGGATCGCGTGGTGAACTCAGCGTTTGAAAAGTTTCCGGGCATGGATACGGTCATCGGCCATGCCGGCGGGTGCGGGCTGCATCCGTTTGCCAGTACGTCGGAAGCCGACTATGAGCGCATCTTCCGTTTCAACTATTTTGCGCAAACTTATCTGGCGCGGGCCGTGCTCGCGCTGTGGATGCAGCGTAAGATTACTGGCCACCTGATCTTCACTTCTTCTTATGTGGCGCGCATGCCGCATACGCAAATCCCCGCGTACTCTTCGGCCAAAGCAGCGCTGGAAAACTTTGCCCGGAGCTTGGCGCTCGAATATGCGCTCACCGGTATTCGCGTGAATGTGGTTTCGCCTGGGAACGTCGCTGCCGGCAGCTCGTTGAAAGTTTTCGATGAAGATCCCGCCTACCGGGAATTTGTGCTGCGGGTTTCACTAGGCAGACGAAACAGTCCGCAGTCGATCGCGGACGCCTTTGTTTTTCTTTGCTCGCCGCTGGCCGCCGAGATCAACGGACAAGTTCTCAGTCCCGATTATGGCGCAGGCATCGGGAATCGCTTATGAAAATTGGCCTCGGCCTCTACCGACACATGCTGACGCGCGACTATTACGACTTCGCGCGTCAGGCAGGCTGTACGCACATCGTGGTTCATCTGGTCGATTACTTCAACCGGGCCTCTTCCAACCCGCGCAACAACCAACCCACCGGTTCAAAGTACGAACCCTGGGGAGTTGCCGGAGATCCAGAGCGGCTTTGGACGGCGAGCGAACTCAAAGCTCTTCGCGCGGAGATTGAAGACGCAGGGTTGGTCCTGGCCGCGATTGAGAACCTCGATCCCGCGCACTGGCACGATATTCTGCTCGACGGTCCGCAACGTCCGCAACAGATCGAGAAGGTAAAGACCATCATCCGCCGCCTCGGCGAAGCTGGCATTCCAGTACTCGGCTACAACTTCAGCCTGGCCGGCGTTTGCGGCCGCGTGACTGCTCCTCTGGGGCGAGGCCATGCCATTACCGTGGGAATGGATGGTCCTGCCGAAGACGTGCCCATTCCGAATGGGATGATCTGGAACATGATCTATGACCGCAATGCCCCCGCCGGGTCTCTGCCGTCGATTTCGCATGAAGAACTCTGGCGGCGCCTGCAAAGGTTTCTGGAAGAAGTCGTCCCCGTGGCCGAGCAGGCAGGGGTGCGGCTCGCCGCGCATCCGGACGATCCACCCATGCCGACCATGCGGCAGCAGCCGCGCCTGGTCTACCAGCCTCAGATGTATCAAAGGTTGATTGATTTGGCGCCAAGCCGCAGTAACGCCCTTGAGCTGTGTGTAGGAACTCTGGCCGAGATGACTGAAGGCAACATCTACGATGCCGTGGATCAATACAGCAAACAAGGCAAGATTGCCTATATTCATCTGCGCAACGTTGTGGGGAAGGTGCCGCACTATCGCGAAACTTTCATCGACGAGGGCGACGTGGATATGATTCGCATTCTCGCCATTCTTTACCGCAACGATTTCGATGGCGTGCTAATTCCCGACCACACTCCGCAAATGACGTGTTCAGCGCCGTGGCATGCCGGAATGGCGCACACTCTGGGTTTTATGCTGGCGGCGAAGGCGATCCTCGATTCTTCCCAGCGATGCGGTGCGGAGCTGGCGTCCGCTACTTATGGAGACATGTAACCTGACCCCCTTACCCGACACCGCCCATTCGCGTGGCCCTCTCGTCATTGCAGCCACTGTCTCCACGCTAGGGGGTCTGCTATTTGGCTATGACAACATCGTCATCAGCGGCGCGATTGGATACTTGAGCCGGCTGTTTCATCTGGATGCCGTCGGAATCGGCTGGGCCGCGGGATGCGCGTTGGTGGGATGCATTGCCGGCTGCGCGGCGGCGGGCACCGTTGCAGACTATCTCGGCAAGAAGAAGGGCCTCGCACTTTGCGCCGTCTGTTTCGCTCTCTCCTCGGTTGGCATGCTATTCGCCGGCAATCTCCATCAGTTCGTTTTCTGGAGACTGATTGGCGGAGTGGGCATCGGAGCGGCATCAGTGATTTCCCCGAACTACATCGCGGAGATTGCTCCCACTCGGGTGCGCGGCCGCTGCGTGACACTTTACCAACTCGGCATTGTGGTTGGAATTNNGGCTGGCGCTGGATGTTTCTCGCCGGCGTTGTGCCTGCGATTCTCTTTGGATTGATGATTCTACCCGCGGTGGAGAGTCCGCGTTGGTTGATGAAAATGGGCCGTCGGGAGCAGGCCTTCAATGTGCTTGCCAAAATCAATGGCACTGATGCCGCGCGGCGCGAGGCCGCTGAAATCGAAGCTTCGCTTGCCAGCGAAGAAGGCCACATCTCGGAGCTTTTCACCACTTTTCGGCGTCCGCTGCTGCTTGGCATCA
>PMXH01000293.1 GCA_003165855.1 Acidobacteriaceae bacterium
TTGGAGCGTTCATGAAGTCCTTAGCCGGACCAAAAGTATAAGGAGTCCCCGCCACGCGGGGAGGCGGAGACGGGCAGGCCGTGCCGGTGGGCGTCGCGGCGCCCGGTATGGTGGGGCTTGAGGCAATGCCGAGGAAGCAGATATTGGTCGCCGTGTACACGTCGCTGTAGGCATAGCCGATGTCGAACCCGTAGTGCTCGTCCGGCATCAAGTCGGCGTTCAAACTCAAGATGCGGCTATGATCCACATGCTGGAGCGGGCCATCGACGGACACTGTGCCCGTATTGTTCGTATTGTTGTGGCGCTCGAGGTCATTGTACGCGCCGGAGAACGTCGCCCAAGTCTGCGGCCGGTAAGTGGTGTGAATTCTGTAATGCTGAAGCTCGCGGGGTGCGACCGGGGTGAGGGCATTGTCGCCGTGCAGAAGCTCGACCGAACCGTTGATCTTCCAGTGGTTCGCCGGCTGCACATTGACGCCGAGGGTAACGGCGTTCTCGTCGATGGTGAAGTTGGAGATACCGGACAGGTATCCCGTGGTGTTCGCGGCACCTTCGCCGATAGTGTGCTCCTGGTAGTGATAGGTGAGCGTAAACGTGGTGCGATCGGTAAGGTCGTACGCCGCTGTGAGGTTGTTCGTGATGAACTTCTGGCCGAAGAAATCAAACAGCGGCGTAGCGACGCTCGGACTGCCTTCAAACGTAGAAGTTGGCTTGGTCGTGATCGGGTTGATCGGAGTGTTCATCACCGTGGTGGTTAACGCCGTGCTATTGATGGTCGGGGGTACGGAAGTCGAAGTCACGGTGGTTAGACTCGTAATGTCGGCAACTCCCGGCTGGTGCACATTCGAGTAGTCGATCTGCTCGGAGATGCTGAGCTTTTTCAGCACCTGCCAGGTGACGCCGTAGTCGGCGGCGATCGCTTCCCGCTTGGCCTGGGCGTTGCCGGCATACGTGATCTCTCGGCTCGTTCCCGCCAGACCCTGGAAGTCGTCGTAGTAGTTCGGCAGGCTCGTGTTCGCGTAGGTGTAGCGAACGTTGCCGTTCATCGTAACGTTCTTGATGCTGGAGCTTTGAAACCGGAAGATTTCGGTCGGGAAGATTTCGCGGGTTGGCTGGGAACGCGAATAGCTGGTAACCACATTACACGTCGGGTCGACGATGGGTAGGCCGTTCGGAGTCTGCGCCGGGTAAATTGAGGCGGCTCCAACGGCGGCGTTGCAGGTGATGCCGACCGGCTTGTTGATCGGATTGTCGTAGTTCTGGAGCACTGCGACCCTGTATCCGTCCGCTTCCTGCAGGTTGAAATACTGGGGCGCCATGCTGAAATAGGAATCGCCCTTGTAGTGAGTGACCTGCTCTTCATAGGTCAACCGGGTCCGCAATACGGGCTTCCACTCGACCGATCCCGTCCAGTCATCAGTGCTGTTGCGCTGATACTCCTGGAGCAGCAGGTCGTAGGAGCCGGCAACCTGATAACCGCTGGGCGACAGGCTGGGGCCCTGGAAAACGTTCTGCGAGTAGCCGATGCGGAAGGTCACCTTCGACAGCGGAAGCAGTGTAAGGTTGGTGTCCGTCATGCGGCGCACCGTGTTGAACATAAACGGCGATTGCGTCACCTGGGGCCACGCGTAGGAACCCGTCGGNNAGGTCTCGCCCATTATGCGCGGGCCGGTCTGCAGATTCACCAATGTGTCGTACATAGCACCACTGCCGTCGATATGGGCCACACGTCCGCCCAGATCGATAGACTCATGAAGCGTGTAGCCGTCCGGAGCGGTCTGGTGAGACACAAATATTGGAGCCTGCGCGACGGCAGTGCCCGCCGTCAAGCCCAAAATGGCTGCGGCCATGCCCCCGACAATGCATCGGGCCGCCGCAAGAGAATGCTTTTCGCTCAACAGCCGGGAAATCCATCCTGGGTTCATCATATTGAGAGCCTCACTTCAAAAACATTGCTCGTCGAGACCTTGAATCCCTACGCGCAATCGAAACGCGACCGCGCCCCCGCAATTCTCCAGGCGCGTTGCAATCCATGACTCCTACCTGAGGAACGCCGCATTCATGTTCGAGCCATGAATATAGGTATGGCAGTTCGTACAAGTTATGGTTTCCGACGACCCCGCGCCCATTCCGTGAACCGTGTTGGCAGCTACGCCGCTGTGGCACTGGTTGCAGAGCGGGGCGATGGCCGGCATGTTAAGCAGGCGGGGGTTCTGGGAACCGTGCGGAGTGTGGCATCCGAGACACCCCTCGGCCTTGACCGCGACGTGTTCATAGACGAACGGCCCGCGCGTCTCGGTGTGGCACTTGGTGCAGATCGCGTTCTGGTCGGCCGTCGACTTCACGTTGTTGGCTCCGAAGGTGCCGTGCACGTCGTGGCAATCGCTGCACGTGATCAAGCCTTCGTTCACCTTGTGGTGGAACGGCATATTGAACGCCGGCTTAGTGTCAGAGTGGCACTGGAAGCAGAGCGTAGGCTGCGCAGCCTTCAGCAGCTTTTCTGCCTTGCTCTGATGAACGCTGTGGCAGCTGATACAGCTGACCTTCGCCTTGGCGTGGGGCGAGCGGTCAAAGTTCGGGTGCGTTCCCGCGTGACAGGTCAGGCACTTGGCGTCCACCTCTTTGGCCGAGTGCTTCGCGGGATTGAATATCTTGCTCGTGTCGCCGCCGCCTTCCACATGCGCCTGGCCAGCGCCGTGGCAGTTTTCACACGTAACGCCAGCGGCGTTGCCATGCATCAGCGTCATCTTGGCATGCGGGTTTTCATCAAATCCCTTGGCGATTCCGTCGTGACAGCCGGCGCAGGTTGCATCCCCGACAAATTGAGCAGCTTCCGCACCCGTAGCGGGCGCCTTATCCTGCTCATTGGTTTTGTTGGTCGCCAGCGCCAAGCTGGATAGGCCTAAGATCAGGGAGATCACCGCAATTACAATCGGCGAACGCCTAAGAGTCCGTGGATGTAAGACCGAGAACAGAAGAACTCGAGCAAACCTGGAATTTGCTGGCATTCGCATTAGCACGCCCTCCCTCGACACCCGCGGTTGGTCATGAATGTGTGAAAAAATAATTTCGCAGCTCACAAGCTTGAATCTGAATTTTCTGGCAACACTCATTCGAACGCAATAAAGATTGCGAAAAACGGGTGCAATTCCGTAATGCCAGTTCCCGTTTTGAATCTCTTACCAGCGGCGGAAACAAACGTCTTAGCCCCTCCATTTGGAGCGAGTTCGAGTTGAGCAGTTGTCATTAGATCTGCGTTCGGATATGCGCTGGAAAACGAGATCATGGTAGAGCGACTCACCGTGACCCGACTGATCAATATGGGACACTTTCCAGAAAAGGCGATGGCCGTCCTATCAAGAAAATTGATCATAAGCAGCAATAATTCGAAAGCAACGGCATCAAGACAACGATTGACCAGCCCCAACCGCTCCTCTACAGTACCGGGAGAGAACCTTTCCTAAATGCGAAGATCGGCATCCAACGCGAACCGAGTTCCAATCGAGGGACGACTGCGTCTCCTCGCCCTTAGTGTGGCCATTCCTGGCCTGGTGCTTGCACCCTTAGGACGCGCTGGATGATACAGCCATAAGACAGAGAGACTTTCAGAAAGGGCCATCATCCAAAACCGATGATGGCCTTTTTGCTTTGCGCAGCAAGACTCGTGTTTGGATTTGGATGGACCGGGAGGAGGAACTTGTCAGAAACAGAACAGGTGGCAATATTCGACACTACCCTGCGCGACGGGGAGCAGTCCCCGGGCTGCAGCATGACCGCCGACGGGGAGTGTGATGCCGGGTGCGACCGGGACAGATACAATCACTGTACAGATACAATCACAAAAGTGCGGTTTATTACTCGTCTTCGCGCAACGTAGAGCAAGAAGCAGCAGTCCGAGGAACTTAGAGCTATGATGAAAACTGGAGCGCAGATTCTTTGGGAATGCCTGGAGCACGAAGGCGTGACCCACGTCTTCGGATATCCCGGCGGCGCCATCCTGCCGGCTTACGACGCGCTGAAGTACAGCAAGATCCATCACGTGCTGGTGCGGCATGAGCAGGGCGCTACGCATATGGCGGACGGCTACGCGCGTGCCAGCGGACGAGTGGGAGTCGCCGTGGCGACCTCCGGTCCTGGAGCTACCAACATGGTGACTGGCATCGCGACCGCGATGCTGGACTCCTCCCCCATCGTTTGCATTACCGGTCAAGTGGGCAGCAAGCTGATTGGCTCCGATGCCTTTCAGGAAACCGACATCACCGGCATCACTTTGCCCATCACCAAGCACAATTATCTGGTGACGCGGGCCGATGAACTGGCACAAACGATGCGCGAAGCATTCTATGTAGCCAGCTCGGGCCGCCCCGGCCCGGTCCTCGTGGATATCACCAAGGATGCGCAACAGTCCTCGTGCGAGTTCGACTGGGAAGCTGCGAAACCGCAGTTGCCAGGGTATCGTCCTGATCTTTCTCCGGCTCCCAAGGAATATGAAAAGGCGCTGGAGTTGATCCATAGTTCCAAGCGGCCAGTAATCCTGCTGGGCCACGGCGCCATCGTCTCCGGCGCGATCCGTGAAGTGCGCGACTTGGCTGAGCGTGCCGGGATCCCGGTGGCGCTTACTCTGCTCGGTCTAGGCGCGCTTCCCGCTTCTCATCCCCTTAACCTGGGCATGATGGGGATGCACGGCGAGGC
>PMXH01000170.1 GCA_003165855.1 Acidobacteriaceae bacterium
GAAGTCCCACATCAGGGGCGCGGTATTAAGGTAGGAAATCGCAGAGATGCGCAGACGTCTCATTCCTGTTTTGATTTTAGCAGAGCCTTTTTCAACAAGCTCTGTGACGACTGCCCTTGACGCCGGTTTCGGAAGAATGACTACAGTCCCGCCAGTCTCTAGCCGGAAGCCGCCATCCGGGAGTCTGAGTAAAGATCGGAGTATGGACGTGCCCAACGCCGTTGCCGCCGCTACATCGCAAACTCACATTCTGGAGTGGCTTGCCATCTCGCTGACGGCGGGCCTGGGGCCGACGAAGGCGCGGAAGCTGGTTGAGCATTTCGGCAGCGCCGAGGCCGTCTTTCACGCGTCGCTCACGGAACTCGAAGGCACGGGAATTCAGGCGGTCTCGGCACAATCGATCGCGACGGGGAAATCGGCGGAACTGGCACGGGAGGAGATCGCCAAGGCCGCCGCGGCGGGAGTGACGGTGCTCTCGATGGAAGATGCCTGTTACCCGCCGCGGTTGAAGGAAATCTATGACCCGCCGTTGGTGCTTTATGTTCGCGGCAATCCGGAGGTGCTGCCGCAGCCGGGGATCGCCATGGTGGGCACGCGGCATCCCACACCGTATGGTTCAGGGATGGCAGAGCGGTTAGCGTGCGACCTGGCGGCACAAGGACTGGTGATCATTAGCGGCATGGCCCGCGGGGTGGACACTGCCAGCCATCGGGGAGCGATCTCGGCCAAAGGCAAGACGGTGGCGGTGTTTGGCACGGGGGTTAACGTGATTTATCCAAAAGAGAATTCGCGGCTGTCGGAGCAGATTCTGGCGCTGGGCGGCGCGCTCATTTCCGAGTTTGCGATGGGAACGTTTGCGGCGCCGCAGAATTTTCCGATTCGCAACCGGATTTTGAGCGGGATGTCGATCGGTGTGCTGGTAGTAGAGGCTGCGGAGTATTCTGGAACGCGCATCACGGCGCGCTGCGCGCTGGAGCAAAATCGAGATGTCTTTGCCGTGCCGGGCAACGTGACGAACAAGAATTCCTGGGGGCCAAACACGCTGATTAAGCAGGGCGCGAAGCTGGTCGCCACCTGGGAAGATGTGTGGGAAGATCTGCCGACGGAAGTGAAGCTTGCGCTCACGCCGGCGGCCGCGGGTGAATCCGGGGACGCTTCTTCGGCATCTCTATTCCCGGACGAAGGGCTGCCACCGCACGAGAAACGAATTCTAAGCCTGCTGAAAGCGGATGAAGCTACACACATCGATGAACTCGTGGAGAAATTGGAGGCAGAAATGTCATCGTCAGAAATCTTCGCGGCTTTGTTTGAGCTAGAGCTGACAGGTAAGGTGCGGCAGATGCCCGGCAAGAATTTCGTAAAAAGCTTTTAGCGTCAGCATAGGTCGGGCAACGAAAAGCTTTTAACCGCAAAGGTCGCGACGGCTCGCGAAGGACGCGAAGAGAGGCAGTGAGTCCGGCGGGACATCTCGATTTGTGCTCTGAATTTTCGCGATGCGAAATTCGCCGGTCGGCCATCAGAGTTCACCGGTTACTTGTTGTCTTCGTCCCATTCGTGCTAGCTTCAAAACGAAATCTCAGGAACTGAGGGGGCCATTGGTAAAAAGTTTAGTCATTGTCGAATCGCCGGCGAAGGCGAAGACCATCCAGAAATATCTGGGAAAGGGATTTACGGTCGAGGCNNATGGATGCGATCTATCTGGCGCCTGACCCGGACCGTGAAGGCGAGGCCATTGCGGCGCATCTTGCGTTCGAGCTCAGCGGTAACGGCCACGCGAAGAAAGCGAAAAAGAAGAAAAAAGGAGAGGCAGACGCTCCGCCGCGCATCCAGCGCGTGACGTTCAACGAGATTACTAAGCGGGCGGTGCAGGCGGCATTCGAACATCCTCGTGCTATCGACCAGAATCTGGTGGACGCGCAGCAGGCGCGGCGGGTGCTCGACCGGCTGGTCGGCTATCAAGTTTCTCCGCTGTTGTGGGATAAGGTTCGGCGCGGACTTTCTGCCGGACGCGTGCAAACCGTCGCGCTGCGTTTGATCGTGGAGCGCGAACGCGAAATTAAAGCGTTCGAGAAGAAAGAGTATTGGACCATCGACGCGAACCTGGCGGGCAGCAAGCCGCCGTCATTCGACGCCCGGTTCCTGGGCAAGGGCGAAGAGAAGATCGAAGTCACGAACGGCGAGGATGCGGAAAAGATCCGCGCGGCGCTTGAGCAGGCCGACTGGCTGGTGCGGTCGGTGGATAAAAAAGAACGCCGCCGCAACGCCGCGCCTCCATTCACTACCAGCAAGTTGCAGCAGGACTCTTCGCGCAAATTGCGCTTCAGCGTGAAGCGCACGATGATGATTGCGCAACGGCTGTACGAAGGCGTGGAACTGGGCGAAGAAGGCCTGGTTGGTTTGATCACCTACATGCGTACTGACTCGACGCGGGTTGCGCCCGAAGCGATTCAGGAAGTGCGCGAATATGTGGGCAAGGAATATGGCGCGGCCTACCTGCCCGAGACTCCGAATACATATAAAGAGAAGAAGGCAGTGCAGGCGGCGCACGAGGCCATCCGACCGACTTCGGCGATGCGCCATCCCGACCTGGTAAAGCAGTACTTAAAAGAAGATGAATTCAAGGTCTACAAGCTGATCTGGCAGCGCTTTGTGGCCTCGCAGATTATGCCGGCGGTTTTCGACCAGACCACGGTGGATATCGACGCAAAAGCAAAGACGAGCAGCGATGTTTTC
Organism: Acidobacteriaceae bacterium; assembly: GCA_003165855.1. Classification (GTDB taxonomy): domain Bacteria; phylum Acidobacteriota; class Terriglobia; order Terriglobales; family Acidobacteriaceae; genus Sulfotelmatobacter. The sequence goes on from PMXH01000170.1 coordinate 2,734, forward strand.
TGGTTTCGCGTCACCGGGTCGGTGATGAAGTTCGACGGATTCCTGAGGGTCTACGAGGAATCGAAGGAAGGCAAGGATGAAGAAGACGAAGAACTGAAGCACAAGCTGCCCGCGCTGGAAGCCGGACAGAAGCTCACGCTGAAGGAGTTGAAGCCGGAGCAGCATTTCACCGAACCGCCGCCGCGTTACAACGAAGCGTCGCTGGTGAAAGAGCTGGAAGAGCGCGGCATTGGGCGGCCTTCCACGTACTCGGCGATTCTCTCCACCATCCAAGAGCGGCAGTATGTGCAGAAGTTGGGGGGGAAGTTTACACCGACCGAGATTGGCTTGGTGGTCACGGACCTATTGGTAGAAAACTTCCGCGACATTTTCGACATCGCCTACACGGCCGGCCTGGAAGAAAAGCTCGACGAGATCGAAGAGGGCAAGGAGAAGTGGACGGACACGCTCGCCGAGTTCTACAAGAAGTTTACGAAAGATCTCAAATATGCCGAAAAGCATATGGAGAACATCAAGCGGATGGAAAAGCCCACAGACGAGAAGTGCGAGAACTGTGGCGCGCCGCTGGTGATCAAGTGGGGAAAGCACGGGTCGTTCTACGCCTGCAGCACGTACGACAAGGAAGATCCGAACACTTGCAAGTTCACGAAAGAAAATCCAATCAACCTACCCGACCTGGACTCAGCCGATGTGCAGGAAACGACACAGGAAGAATACTGCGAGAACTGCGGACGGGTGATGGTGCTCAAGCGCGGGCGCTTTGGGCAGTTCATGGCGTGCACGGGTTATCCCGACTGCAAGACCACGCGGCGGCTTGACCAGGGAAAGAAAGTTCCCGATATTCCGCTGGATGAGCCGTGCCCGAAGTGCGGGCGCAACATGATGATCCGCCACGGACGCTTCGGCGAGTTCACAGCGTGCAGTGGATATCCCGAGTGCAAGTACGTGAAGCAGAACTTCATCGGGGTAAAGTGCCCGGAGTGCAAAGAGGGCGACCTGGTGGAGAAGCGGGCGCGGAAGGGCAACACGTTTTATGGGTGCGGGAATTATCCGAATTGCAAATTCACTTCGGCGCACAAGCCGATTGCCGAAAAGTGTCCGAGCTGCGGGAGCGAGTATCTGGTCGAGAAGTTCTTGAAAGCGGGACCGGTGATCGCTTGCCCGAACAAGGAGTGCGACTACGAGCGGGCCGCGCCGCCGGAAGCGGCAGCGACGACCGCTTAGGAATCAATTTGGTAATTGGGACGTTTAGCAATTGAGTAATTTCAAGAACTCTCCGCAGAGTGCGGATGCAGAGGGAATGATTCCGCAATTCCTCAATTGCCAAATTTCCCTATTACTCAATTTCAGTGACTCAATTTCACGAGGTGCTCTCATGTCCAAGAAACCGACCGCGACCGATGCTCAACTCATTCTTCAACTCTACGATCTGCGCCGCGAGGCGGAAATGCGCAAGGCGCGCCACTGGTGGGTCGTGGAGTTCTGGCCGCAAAGCGCCGACGATGTGATGAAAATTGTTGGGGCCATGGGTTCGCAGGAAAACAACTGGCTGCGCCAGGTCGGCGGGTACTGGAACATGGCCGCATCCTTCGTATTGCTAGGGGCGCTGAGTGAGGAGTTGTTCATTCAGCCCGCGGTGAGCGGGGAAATGTTTCTAATATTTGCGAAGGTTCATCCTTTCCTCAAAGAGCTGCGTGAAAAGATGGGGGACCCGCACATGTTTGGGAACATCGAGAAGATCGTCACGGGTTCCAAGTTCGCGCGGGAACGGCTGAAGCTCACGCTGAAGCGCGTCGAAGCGATGCGCGAGAAGAGGGCCGCGGCGAAGACAAGTTAGAGAGATTTGCAGGCCACAACCCTTCTGTTTTCCAACCACCCGGCCCGGACTGCCGGTTTGACTGCCCGATCATCTGTTATCCTAGACGGCTGTGCGAATGATCTGGTGGTTTCTGATCCTGGGTGTAAGTACCCTGGTCGTGGTGTGCGTTGCAATCGCCTTGTACATGCGTTTGCGCCGCCATTTGCAGGCCGCGCATGCAGCGCAGGACGGAAGTTCCACAGAAGTGGGACGCGAGCAGTCGGGACGAGATTGAGCACTGAAGCCCCAACGCTTTTCGATTCGGAGGCTCTCCCATGGAAAAACCGGCAATGCAAACTTTAGGTGTTCGGCAGGAGCGCAGTTTCGTATTCGACGCCGCGCGGCAGGTCGCACTGGTAGTTGGCGCGAGCTTATTTGTGGCGTTGTGCGCACACATCGCGATTCCTTTGCCGGGTACGCCCGTGCCGTTGACGGTGCAGAACTTCGCGGTTTTGTTGGTCGGTCTGGTGCTGGGGAGCCGGCGCGGATTTGCGGCACTCACGCTCTATCTGGCCGAAGGTGCGATGGGCATGCCGGTGTTCAGCCCCATAGGTGCGGGAGGAATCGCTCAGCTGCTGGGGCCCACTGGCGGATTTCTACTGGCTTACCCGCTGGTGGCATGGGTGGCGGGTTTCATCATGGAGCATGGACGCAAGAATTTCGCACGGGCCGCGATGGGCGGGCTGCTGGGCGAGGTTGTACTTTTCACCGGAGGTCTGGCCTGGCTTGCGGTTCTGACACATTCGGTGGCGCAAGCCTTCCGCTGGGGCCTTTACTGGTTTCTGTTNNGCTCACAGCCCGGATTCCGACGATGCATTCATGTTCTATGGCCTTGCCACCAGCAAGGTTCGCGTCCCCGGCCTGCGTTTTACTCATACGCTTTGCGATATCGAGACGCTGAACCAGAAGGCGCGCGAAGGGGTCTACGACGTGACCGCGATTTCTTTTCACGCCTATCCTTATATTCAGGACTTATACGCGCTGATGTCGTGTGGCGGGAGCGTGGGCGAAGGCTATGGACCGATGATCGTTTCGCCGAGGCCGTTCACTCCGACAGAGATCAAGGAGAAACGGATCGCCGTTCCGGGCACGCTCACCACGGCGTACCTCGCGCTGCAGCTTTTTGCGCCGGGCGTGCAGACGGAAGTTGTCCCTTTCGACCAGATTATTCCGCAGGTGCTTGAGGGAAAGTACGAAGCTGGACTCATCATCCACGAAGGCCAGTTGACCTATGACAAGGCCGGATTGCATCGCATTGTCGATCTCGGAAGATGGTGGCAGAAGGTGACGGGCTTGCCCCTGCCGCTGGGAGGCAACGCTATTCGCCGGGCGCTTGGGCCGGAGCTGATTTCCGCAGTTAACAGCGCATTGCGCGACAGCATTCAGTACGCGCTCGACCACCGCGAAGAAGCTTTGTCCTATGCGATGCAGTTCGCCCGCGATCTCGACTCGTCGACCGCCGACCGTTTCGTCGGGATGTATGTAAACGAGCGCACGCTGGATTATGGGCCTGACGGCCGCGAGGCAGTTGTGCGTTTACTCGACATGGGGCACAAGGCGGGGATTATCGGGCCTGAGGCGAGGGTGGATTGGGTAGGGTGAAGCTTCTAGCTGCTAGCTTCTAGCCCAGAGAGAGCAGAGCTGATGAAGCGAGTTTTGCGGCTATTGGCGCTGCGCGGAGTAAGAGTTCAATTCCGAAATAGTCCCGCTATTGAATCACGAAGTGCATACGCGGCTTCGCTAGAAGCTAGCGGCTAGGAGCTAGAAGTTTGTCCCCCCAGACCCTGCTAATCGACGCCGACGACACGCTCTGGGAGAACAACATCTATTTCGAGCGGGCCATCGAGCATTTCATTTCGTTTCTCAATCACCACGAGTTTTCGTCCGAGCAGGTGCGCGAAGTGCTCAACGACGTGGAGCGCGAGTGCATTGTGACTCACGGCTACGGCCTGCATAGCTTTGCGCACGCGCTGGTGCACACGTTTGAACGACTCAGCGTCCGGCCGGTCACGCCCGAACTGCACGCTCAGATCAACAGCTTCACGCATTCGATTGCCGACCATCCGATAGAGCTTTTGCCGGAGATTCCGCAGACGCTGCAGTACCTAGCCGGCCGGCACCGGCTCATCCTGGTAACCAAGGGTGCGGTCGTCGAGCAAACCGGAAAGATAGAGCGCTCCGGTCTGAAACAATATTTCGCGGCGACCGAGATCGTCGCAGAAAAAGATTCCGCGGCTTATCACGCGCTGGTCGAAAAACACTCACTCGCGCACGATTCCACCTGGATGATCGGCAACAGTCCCAAGTCTGACATCAATCCCGCGCTGGCCGCAGGATTGCATGCGGTGTTCGTGCCGCACGGCAACACCTGGATCCTCGAACATGACGAAGTGAACCCGGCTCCGCCGCCGCAGCGGTTGCTGATCGTGGGGCGGTTCGCAGAGCTGCGCGAGCACTTTTGAACGCCGCTTTTTCAGTGCGGCGGGCGGGCACCACGGGGGCTGAAGCCCGGGTTCAGGACATACGCTTTACGCGGCGCTGAAGCGCCGCTCTTCCACGCCATTTCCTCCCCGGTATTGCCGCTCGCACGCACCAAACTAACCAACAAGCCGCCCGCGCCGCGCGGGTTCCCGCGTGGTACGCTCATTCTGCTCAGCGTTCTTTCCTCACTCATCGTGGCCGTGGAGACCAATAATTTCCGCCGGCTGTTGCGCACGGTTGAAGCTCTCTCCGAACTGGGGCCGGAGCTCACCGCCGAGCGCGATTTCACCGAAACATCGCGCCGCATGCTCTCCGCTGTCATGGAAGCGGCAGGGGCGCGCGAAGGCGCGCTTTTCGTTTTCAACGAAAAGCCCACCATGCTGACCTCGGTGGCAGCGGACGGCTTCGCCATGCTGCCGGAACCGGCCTTCATTCCTCTTCTTCCCAAGCATGCGCACGCGCTTACGGCGGCGCGTGGACCGATTGTGCTGAACGCTTCCACCTACTCGGTGTTTCTCAGTTCCAACGGCAACGTTGCGCCCGAGCTTTTCAAGTGCCTGGCCCCGCTCCGGTCAGTTGGCAAACTCGCCGGCGTGGTCGCTCTGGGACGGCGTCCGGGGGATGCGCCTTATCTCGAAGCCGAACTGGATGCGATGGATCTGCTGTGCAACTACATCGGCCTTGCCGTACACAACCATGCTCTGACCCAGACGCTGGCGCAGCGGGTCACCGACAATCTGCGCCTTATGGCCTCCCTGCACGGGTTCTATGACACCGCGCTGGAGGCATTCGCGACCGCCATTGACGTGAAGCATGTCAACATTCATGGGCACTCTCTGCGGGTGGGTCGCTACGCGGCCGGCATCGGCGAAGCGATGGGCATGGACGCCAGCGAAATCGCGGCACTGCGCAGCGCCGGATATCTGCATGACATCGGCAAGGTGGCCGTGGACCGGAGGCTGTTCAGCAAGCCGGGAGCGCTGAATCCCGAGGAATTCCGCGAGATGGCGGACCACACCGTGGTGGGCCATCAGATTGTCAGCAGCGTGCAGTTTCCCTGGCCGAAGATTCATGAGTCGGTGCGGTGGCATCATGAACGCAGCGACGGCTCGGGGTATCCGGATGCTTTGGGCAACGAGGAATTGCCCATGCCGGTGCGGATCATGGCATTGGCCGACACTTTCGACGCCATGACCAGCGCGCGTCCCTATCGCGAACCGCTTTCTCTGGGCGCCGCGTTGAGCGATCTGGTGCGCATGACTCCTCTAAAATACGATCCTGCCGTGGTGCAAGCGTTGCTGATCCAGGTGCGGCGCGACGCCGTGGGCAGCAATCGAATGCCGCTCCTGACCGATCACATGGCGGTGAACATAGCTCCCGGCGACATCGACCAGTTGGCCGCGACACTGCAACACAAGGTATCCCGCGGAAAGACCTATCTGACGTAAAATCAGCTTCTAGCTGCTAGCTCCTAGACCTCCAACGTCTTTGGTAACCACGAGCAGCAACTATTCCTTCCGGTTCGGGTTGATAATGGGAGGATATTTGTCGTCTTTCCTGGGGTGTCTTCATGCGCGTGGGCCGCACCAAGTCCGTTCGTAGATGGTCCGCCGTTTTCCTGGTGTGCCTCAGCCTGGCGTGTGCCGTGCCGCAGCTGCTGGCCAGAAAAAAAGAGAAGGATAAGACGGCCTCCAGCGCCAGTGATCAGAGGCGCGCCCTGCACGCGCTCAATCGCCTCACCTTCGGTCCGCGCCCTGGGGATGTACAGCAAGTAATGGCAATGGGCGTGGATCAGTGGATTGACCTGCAATTGCATCCCGAGAAGATCGACGACAGCGCTCTCGTCTCCCGCCTGGAGCCGATGCGGACTCTCCGCATGAGCACGAGAGAGATTGCCGCGGACTTCCCCGACCCGCAAGAGATCAATCAGGTGATGAATGGCAAGAGGGCGATGCCGACCGATCCGGCGCGGCGCGCGGTGTTTGAGGTGCAACTGGCTCGACTTCAGGATCGTAAAGACCGCAAAGAGGAGGCTGGCAAGAACGCGGTCTCCACCCCCGCACCAGACAAAGCCTCAGAAAAAACTGGTGACGCATCAGTCGAGGCGCCGGCGACGGCCGCCAATGCCGCGCCAGACGCCGCCAGCGGCGCTGCGGAAAGTCCCACAACCAGCGGCACGATGACGGATGCCAACGGCGCGATGAACTCTGCTGCGATGAACTCCAGCGCCGCTGGCAGCGACAATACGATGGCGGCCGCCGCACCGGCAAAACCGACGCGCGAGGAAGAAGAGCGGGCGCGGCGCGACGAGCCCCCTCGCACCGACCCCGAAATCCAGCGACTGTCGAGCCTTCCTCCCGATCAACGTTTCAAAGAGATTCTCAGCTTGTCGGCGACGGACCTGGTTGCGTTCGCCGATTCTGTGCGCGGAGGCAAAGGCCAGCAGGTTGTCGAGGGCATGTCTCCCAAGCAGAAGGAAACTGTGCTCGCCCTGAATTATCCGGCCGGCGTGGTTACGGACGAACTGACGCAGGCGAAGCTGCTGCGCGCCATCTACAGCCAGCGCCAGCTTGAAGAAGTAATGACCGACTTCTGGTGCAACCACTTCAACGTGTTTGTGGGCAAGGGATTCGACCGCCTGATGCTGACCAGCTATGAACGGGATGTGATCCGTCCCCATACGCTCGGCAAGTTCGAGGATCTGCTAGTGGCTACGGCGAAGAGCCCGGCGATGTTGTTCTATTTGGACAATTGGCTGAGCGTGGGTCCGGGCTCCGCGAGAGCTCTGGGAGTTCCGGAGCATCCCGGGACGTACGGGAACCGCTATCCGCCGCGGCCGAACGCGGGCAAGCGCCCCAGCGGACTCAATGAGAATTATGGCCGCGAGTTGCTGGAGTTGCACACGCTGAGCGTGAACGGCGGCTACTCGCAGCGCGATGTCACCGAAGTTGCCAAAGTGTTTACAGGGTGGACTATTGAGAACCCGGCCATAGGTGGTGGCTTCAAGTTCGATCCCCGCATGCACGAGCCCGGACCCAAGTTCGTGCTAGGCCATCGCATCAAGCCCAAGGGCGAAGACGAGGGACTGGAAGTGCTTCACCGTTTGGCCACGAGTCCGCGGACGGCGCACTTCATTTCTCTGAAACTGGCAGAGCGCTTTGTCTCCGACGATCCGCCGCCGGCTCTGGTTGATCGCATGGCGAAAACCTTCTTGAAGAAAAAGGGAGACATCCGGGAAGTGCTCAACACGCTGTTCCACTCCCCCGAGTTCTGGGATGACGGAACTTATCGCGCGAAAGTGAAAACGCCTCTGGAGTTCGTGGCGTCCGCGGTGCGAGCCACCGGGGCCGAAGTGGAAGATGCGTCGCCGTTGGCCAGGCAACTCAACAACATGGGCATGCCACTTTACGGTGCGCAGCCGCCGACGGGCTACTCCATGAAGGCGGAGACCTGGGTGAGTTCTTCGGCGTTGCTCAACCGCATGAATTTTGCGTTAGCATTCACCAGCGGCAGAATCAAAGGCGTGAAAGTAGATGCGGCGCAGTTGGCGGGAAACAATTCTTCGGCTGCGGATTCGGGTGTGACGCTCTCCACGCTGGAAGCGAGCCTGATCGCTGGCGGCGTATCGAAACAGACGCACGATTCGATTGTGGCCCAGATCGAAGCGGCCGGGAAAAACGGCGCGCAGAAGAGTCCGGACAACAAGGCTGCACCGCGCAAACCCGATAATGCAGCACGTCCGCCGGAGGCAAGCACGATCGCGGGATTGCTGCTNNTTTCAGAGAAGATAGCTTTTAGCCATTAGCTCTTGGCTCTTAGCTTGAATCCCATGACGCTGGCAAGTGGTACAGACTTACGGTGTTAGGTCCGCTAAGAGCTAAAGGCTAAGAGCTAGGAGCTGTCTTTATGTCCATCACACGTCGCGTTTTTCTTCGCAACAGTGCGCTCGCTGTCGTCGGCACGGCGGCGGTGCCGAGCTTTCTGGCGCGAGCCGCATGGGGCGCGGCTGAACCGGGCACGCGCAACAAGCGCCTGGTCGTCATTTTTCAGCGTGGCGCGGCCGACGGTCTGAACATCGTAGTTCCGCACGCCGAGCCGCAGTATTACGCGATGCGGCCCAGCATCAACATTCCGCGCAAGGCGGTGCTCGATCTCGATGGGTTTTTCGGGCTGCATCCGTCGCTCGCGCCTTTCCAGCCGCTTTGGCAGCAGCGTCAACTGGCGATTGTGCACGCCGCCGGATCGCCCGACCCCAACCGCTCCCACTTCGATGCGCAGGATTTCATGGAATCGGGCACGCCGGGTGTAAAGTCCACGGAAGACGGATGGCTCAACCGCTCGCTGCACAATCTGCCGCAGCAGGCGCCAAGAACGGCATTCCAGGCCATCGCCATGGGCCCGTCGATCCCGCGCATCCTGAGCGGCCTCGAGCCGGCCATCGCGATGAACAATATCAACGACTTTTCGGTCGGCGGACGCAATCCGAAAGCTTCGCCAGTCGCCACTGCGTTCGAGGCCATGTATGACCACTCCGCCGACACCGTGCTGCACGGCACCGGCGAGGAAACTTTCGACGCGGTGAAGATGCTGAAGGCCGCGGACCCGTCGAAGTACAAGCCCGCATCCGGCGCAGATTATCCCAAGGGGCGCTTCGGCGACAGCCTGCGCCAGCTCGCGCAGCTCATCAAAGCGAACCTGGGCGTGCAGGTGGCGTTTGCCGACATTGGCGGCTGGGACCATCACGTGAACGAAGGCGCAACCGAAGGTCAGATTGCCAACGTGTTGCGCGACTTCTCGCAGTCGCTGGCTGCCTTCTGGACCGATCTTGGAGATCTCGGAGAAGACACAGTGGTCGTGACCATGTCGGAATTCGGCCGCACCGCGCGCGAAAACGGCAACCGCGGCACCGACCACGGCCACGCCAACGTGATGTTCGTCCTCGGAGGACCAGTGAAAGGCGGCAAAGTGTATGGACGCTGGCCGGGACTCGATCAGTCGCAGTTGTATGAAGGCCGCGATCTGGCGCTTACTACCGACTTCCGGCAAGTGCTCGGCGAAGCCGTGGCGCGGCATTTGGGGAACAAGAATTTGAATGAGGTGTTCCCGGGATATGAGAATCAGCCGGGGAAATTCTTGAGATTGCTGGGATAGGAAGTCAGATTAATCGGACGAGGATGTTCCACTCAGATTTCAATCAACACGTCGCCGTTCTCAATCTTCAGCGGATACACAGCCACCTTCATGCTGGGATTCTGCTCGGCGGCGCCGGTCTTCGTATCCCACGCCCAGCCGTGCCAGGGGCACACAACTTTGCCGCCCTCGATCATTCCCTGCCCCAGCGGACCGCCGCGATGCAGGCAGACGTTGTCCATGGCGCTGTAGACGCCGTTCACGTTAGCGACGCAAATGGTTTTATTGCCGCAGGGAAATTCTTTGGCTTCGTCGGTGGGAGGGAGTTCGGATTGAATGGTGAGTTTCGTGAACATTGGGCAGTGACCGTCAGCGTGTGTGGCGCGACTTCACGAGGCTGGCTATGATTCCGCCGGCGCAAACAACAAACGCAACCATGCATATTATTGTCAGGGACAGAAACAGAAGCCAGTCGCTTTGCGCTCCTTCAACTCCGTAATGATCTGCATATGCCGCAAGCAGCGTATGCCGGAAACATAGTAGAGATCCGATCGGCGACAACAGAAGCCCGGCGATCAGCATCTTTCGCACTCCAACCCCCCCCGTGACTATTTCGGCTGCGTCGTCTGCGCGATCATCACCTGGCGCTTGAAGTTCTCCAGCATATTCGGGTCGAGCCGGACTTCCGTGGGGCGCCTCGCCACCGTCATGGTGTCGATTTTGTCCTGCAGCTTGAGCAGCGCGTAGAAAAGATTTTCGGGCCGCGGCGGGCAGCCGGTGACGTAAACATCCGTAGGCACGATTTTATCGACGCCCTGCAACACGGCGTAGGTATTGAACGGCCCGCCCACAGAGGAGCACGCGCCCATCGAGATCACCCACTTGGGGTCGGGCATCTGGTCATAGATGCGCTTCACCACCGGCGCCATCTTCAAAGTTACGGTTCCTGAAACGATCATCAGATCGGCCTGCCGCGGGCTGGGACGAAACACCTCCGCGCCGAAGCGCGCAATATCGAATCGCGAGGTAGAGGCTGCGATCATCTCAATCGCGCAGCAAGCCAGGCCGAAGGTCATCGGCCACACGGCGGACTTCCGCGCCCAGTTGAAGACGTAGTCCACCGTGCTGATCATGAAATTCTTTTCAAACTTGTTTTGCAGCCAACTCATGAAGTGACCTCGGTTTGACAACGAATCGTTCCAATTATACGTTCAAGCGCCCGGCAATGGCGCGAAGCACCTCAGTCTAGGTATACCTGGGACGGGTGTCAATCAGCCGGCCCCGGTGGTTGAGTTGCCGTCACGTCGCGACTCAGCTACAAATAGATCATTCATGGATTCCAGACCCGCGGCGGCCGTTGGCCCCGAACCCACCTTTTCTGTGTTCGTGCGTACGTGGGCGCATATCCGCACATCGCAGTTTTGGATGGTGGCTATCGCGCTCTTTCTGCGAGTGGGCTGGATCCTGATCGGCCACACTTACAAGTTTAAAAGTACCGAAGAAAACTTTGGCTTCGGGTGGGAGATGGGACGCATCGGCGCGGCCATCGCCTCGGGACACGGATTCAGCAACGCCTTTGGCGCGCCCACCGGGCCGACTGCCTGGGAACCGCCGCTTTATCCCTACCTGACGGCTGCGGTGTTTCACTTCTTCGGCATCTATTCGCGGGCGTCGGCTTTCGTGCTGCTCAGCATCAACAGCGTTTTCTCCGCGCTGACCTGCATTCCGATTTTTCTCATCGCGCGCCGGATTTTTTCCGAGAAGGTCGCGGTCGGCTCGGCCTGGACCTGGGCTCTTCTGCCTTATGTCATGTTCTGGTGCACGCGCTGGGTGTGGGAGACAAGTTTTTCGGCTCTGCTGTTGGCCGTGATTTTCTGGCTAGCGCTCACCATGGAAGATCGCAACGGCGTGAAACCGTGGCTCCAGTTCGGATTGCTCTGGGGCATCGCCGCGCTGAACAGCACGGTGTTGATCGCGTTCCTGCCGGCCTCGGGGCTGTGGGCCTGGTATCACCGCGCGAGGCGGCACAAGCCATCGTTTGCCGGCGTGGCGCTGGCCTCCGTGGTTTTCATTGCCTGTGTCACACCCTGGACGGTGCGCAACTATCAAACTTTCGGGAAATTTATTTTCATCCGCGATAATCTCGGCGCGGAACTGCGCTTGGGAAACGGCACCGGCGCCGACGGCACCTGGATGCAGTACTTGCATCCCACGCAGGATACTTTCGCGATGCGCCAGTACACTTCCATGGGCGAGTTGGCCTATATCGAGCACCGCAAGCGGCAGGCGCTCGATTACATCGAGGCCGATTACCCGCGCTTTGCCGTGCTCTGCCTCAAGCGTTTCATCTATTTCTGGGCCGGACCGCCGCGCCTGGCGAAAATTTGGTGGCTGGCCGAAGTGAAGAATTCGCTATTCCTGGCCTCCTCCGTGCTCATGTTCTGGGGACTGGGGCGCGCTCTGCGCCAGCGCAAACCCGGCGCCTGGCTGCTGTTTTGGCTGATCTTGTTGTATCCGGCAATCTACTACGTGGTCTATCCTGGCCAGCGCTACCGCCATCCCATCGAGCCGGAGATGGTGATCCTCGGAGTTTTCTTGCTCACCGAAGCGGGAAAGAAGCGTCCAGCTTTCGCCGAGAAATAGTCGGGAACATTGCCGGCCTAGCCTTCGTATATCCGTGTATCCAGAGGAACCCTCGCGGCCTCGGCTCTAACCAATTCCAAACCGCCGCGTCTAACCGGATAACGGAGAAACCCATGAACCGTAAACGCGGCTTGCACGCTGGATCCGGAATCGTTCTCAGTATCTGCGCAGTATTCGTTCTCGCGCTGACAGCCCACGCTTCCGATCGTCGCGGCGCCTTTACCGAGGAATTTCATCAAACCTACGCGCTCACTCCCGGCGGACGCGTGGCTCTCGACAACATCAACGGCGACGTTCACATCTCCACCTGGGACCGGAATGAAGTGAAGGTGGACGCTGTGAAGTCTGCCGACTCGAAAGATCGATTGGACGAGGCACGGATCGAGATCGATTCGGGCAGTGACTACCTTTCGATCCGCACCAAGTATCGCGACCACGATCTCACTTTCAACTGGGGTTCACACAATAATCCCCCCAGCGTCGAATACACGCTGACCGTGCCGCGCGGTGTGCGGCTTGACGAAATCAAGCTGATCAATGGCTCCCTCGACGTCACTGGTGTAAGCGGTGAGGTGCGCGCGTCGTGCATCAATGGCGCACTGGAAGCGCACAATCTCTCGGGCCGCGCCGAGCTCTCAACCATCAATGGCCACCTGGACGCCAGGTTTGACCAGCTATCGGGTTCATCCATCGAACTGAAATCGGTCAACGGCTCGGTTGAGTTGACGATCCCATCGGATTCGAAAGCGGAAATCGAGGCCAGCACGGTTTCTGGCGGAATCGAGAATGACTTCGGACTGCACGTGAATCATCACAGGTTCGTCGGCCACGACTTGCGCGGAGAACTCGGCAGCGGCGGCCCACACCTTAAACTGGAGAACGTGAATGGCCACATCGAGATTCGCCACGCCTCCGATGGCCGCGCCCTGAGCCCGGCGAAAGATCTGAGCCATCGCGACAAAGACGACGATGACGACAGCGAAATCTAGTTTTGAAAGGGCGCGGCTTTCAGACGCGCCGCTAGTCCGATCCAGAAAACAACTGGGCTTCAGCCGTTGAATCAAGGTTTTGGAGTCGTTAATAAATCACATACCCCGGAGCGGGCGTGCGGAGATCGGGCTTCGAAGCCATCAACAACAACGCGCCCTCGCGCTTGAAAGCCCGCAAGTCATCCAGACTGTGAAACGACTTCGTCTGGTAGTCGTCGGGCGTCGGCGTGTCGTCGGGAATGCGGCAGGCCTCAACATTTTCGAAAGCGTGCTTCTTCAGCAGCTCTACGTATTCCGCTTCCGAGCGCACGTGCACCGACACCTTCAACTTGTCCACCCACTGCAGCGAGTACGGATTGTCTTTGTACAGATTGATGAGGATAAATAATCTTCCCCGCGGCGCCATCACGCGAAAAAGCTCCATCAGCGCGCGGTCCTGGTCGGCGTAGTAGTAAAACGACTCCACCGACAACACTTTGTCAAAGAAGTTTTCTTCCCACGGAATCTGCTGGGCCGATCCCCAGACATAGAGCACGTTGTCGAAATCTTTCGAGGCCGCGCGCGCCTCGCGAATGATCTCGTCGGAGACATCGAGGCCAACCACCTGCCCGAAACCATCCGGCCCTTCACCCACCAGCCGCGCCAGCAGCCGCGTCGCCCATCCCGAGCCGCAGCCGAGGTCGAGTACGCGCTCGCCCGGACGCAGCTCCATACGGCGAAGCGTCTTCGCCGTGATGTCGAGATGGTGATTCTCCATCTTCGGGCCTTCGCCGGCAGCGGCCCAGCGGTTGAATTCCTGCTGCAGTTTTTCGTCGGGAGTAAGAGGTTTTTCTGGCATGAGAAGGATTTTATCGCGTTGCCGAGTATCGCGGTCGCTCCCAGTTTGTCCGTGAGTATCCGGACCGATCCCTTCCCAGATATGGGTGCTATGGCCGGGTTACATCGGTCATGCTGGAATTGGTACAGAGAACCCACTGTGGCACACGAGCGTCTAGCGGGGAAACGGCCGTAACTTGCGTAACCGTTTAGAACCCTCGACAATCCCGTTATGCGGCTACGAATAGAGCCTTTCTGGACTGTAGCGATCCTCATCGTCGCAGCGTCACTTTGCCATGCTCAGGTAGTTGAAACCGATCAGGGTGAGGCGAGGGCCGGATCAGCCCTGTCAGTTCGGCAGAAAGCAGACGCAGGCGACAGCGGAGCGCAGTACGAACTAGGGCTGGAGGCTGAACAGCGGCAGGATTATCGAGACGCATTTAAATGGTTCCAGCTCGCGGCAAAACAGGGATTGAACGGAGCTCAGGTAGATCTGGCATATTTATATGTGACAGGGTTTGGCACCGTAAAAGACCTAGAGCAAGCGGTGCATTGGTACAGCTTAGCCGCTGCTCAGGGCAATCCTAATGGCGAATATAGCCTCGGGATATGCTATTTGCACGGCGAGGGCATAGAGCAGAATTCTGCGCTTGCTAGAAAATGGATTTCTCTAGCGCTCAGCCACGGTGATGGTTCGCGATCGGTAAATGCGATGGGCCTAACGTACGAAACTGGCCCTGAGACCGACCTAAACGAAGCTCTGAAGTGGTACCAGAAGGCAGCCGAGATGGGATATCGTGAGGCTCAATACAACGTGTGCCGGTTGACCGCCCAAGGTCTCGTTTCTCCCGCTGATTACAAACGTGCAACTGACTGGTGCTCTACGCTCGCAGAAAGTGGCGACCCCTGGGGTGAATACGGTCTCGCACGAATGCTTGAAGAAGGCGTCGGAACGCAGCCTGATCTGAAGAAGGCAGCCGAGTGGTACACGAAATCAGCCGAGCAAGGGAATCCTGCCGCTCAGTTTAGCTTGGCCGCGGTGTACTCTCAAGGCAAGGGGGTTCCGAAGGATCTCGTCGAAGCCTATAAATGGGCAATGATCGCGGGTGCAAAGAAACATCCAGAGGCCCGCGATTTTATGGAGGGCCTGACGGTCCGAATGACCAGTAGGCAGATATCTTCGGCTCAGTCCCTCGCGCTAAAGTGGACGCAGGAGCACCCGCTTGATCCGGAGAGCAGCCAGACTCTCGATCACATCGTTTACAACACGCCGTAAAGTTACGATTCAAAGTCAACAGTTCGCACTACGTTCACAGCTCGGCACACGATTGTCGATAAATCGCCATATCAGTCGCAATGCCAAAATCATTTCGCAACTGGTTAGTCAGCAGTCCGAAAGACTGAACCACCACCTCGTCTCACCGCTACCCCTAGCCTCGCGGCTATGCTACAGTTTCCCTCCACATGGCGACACGTCCTCGGAATCCTTCTCAGCCTGATCCCGGCCCAGAGTCCCTGTACTGCCCGAACTGCGCGAAAGAAGTGAACGATCCCCTGACGTGCGGCGACTGCTCTGCCGTGATCTGCCGCCGCTGTGGCACGCCGCTTGAATCTCCCGACGAACTGGGAATCGGATAATGGACCCAATATCTGTCACCACCACCACCGAAGCTGTCGCCGAAGGCCGGAAGCCGGAAGCCGCATCTCCCACCCTGGTTCGCGGGCTCGGCCTGCTCGATTCAGTGCTGCTGCTGGTCAGCGGCATTATCGGCTCTTCGATTTTTCTCACCGCAAAAGACATCGCCGGCCCGCTGCCACAGCCCATGTTGTTCCTGCTCGTGTGGGTGATCGGCGGCGTGATTTCGCTCTTCGGCTGCGTTGCGTTCGCCGAACTTGGATCGATGTTTCCGGAGTCCGGCGGCCAGTACGTTTATCTTCGCGAGGCCTATGGCGACATCGTCGCCTTCCTCTACGGCTGGATGCTGTTCGCAGTTGCCAATGGCGGCAGCATCGCCGCGCTTGCAGTCGCAGCGGCCGTCTATACGGGGCAGGTCGTCCCTTTCGTTTCACAAGAACATGTGGTTCTCTCGGAAGCCGGAATCACCATAACCCGCGCGCACCTGTTCG
>PMXH01000150.1 GCA_003165855.1 Acidobacteriaceae bacterium
GGCCAAAGAACACGGCGAACTGAAGCCGGCCGCTGGGACCCCAGACACCGCGAGCCGATGAGGCAAGCATCTCTGGCATCCCTTTGCAAAAGGCCGGGTTTGTTTTGGAGGCCAGGCCTCAGATTCTCGAAACCAGGAATAGAAAACGAGGAATAGAAAACGATGATTGGAGGTTTTTCATGTCGACGATTCTACTGATCGTGCTCGTGGTGTTATTGCTCGGTGCTTTGCCAGCCTGGCCGTACAGCAGATCGTGGGGCTATTACCCCAGCGGTGGCCTCGGTCTGGTGGTCGTGGTGTTACTCGTGCTGCTTCTGGCCGGGCGGCTGTAGAGTCCGTGGGCTTTGGGCGGCTGTCGAAGCCCTGGTCTTCCGAAATGTACATGGGATGGTGGGAACGTTCCGGTTTCCACCATCTTTCATCCTAAAGGTATTGATCCGGGAAATGCGGCTGCCAAGTGTTTGTGGCTGCAGTGCGACTGCAATACGACCCGGTCCTAATCCCGGAACTCGCGGCGAAGTACCTGCGGACGCCCTACAAGAGTGTGACGGCGGCGGATGCCGACCGACTGATAGAAGAGGCTGGCAGGCGTCTGGTAAATGGCCCGTTTCACATCGAGGACGCTAAGACGATTGTCGAGTGGAAGTCTCCCCGGCGGATGGACCAATTCAACCTGAACAGCCTCGATCGGGATGAGGCGGCAATCAGGCAGGCAATCGAGGCTACGAAGGCCGGGGACGTGCAGGGGGCGGTAAAGGCGCTGACGAAACTGGTGGGGGTCAAAGTGAAAATGGCGTCGGCAATCCTGACTGCGATGTTCCCGACTCTGTACACGGTCTGCGACTTCCGGGCTTCTCACGCTACGGGTGTCAAAGACGGCAGTGGCTGAGGTTCTATCTCGCCAACCTCGCGGCCTGCCGAGAGATGGCTGCACAATATGGCGTCTCGCTGCGGGATTTCGACCGGGCGAATTGGCAGTGGTCAAAGGACCAAAGCAAGACGAAGAAGCAAGGAATGCATGGGGGTGGGCTGCGCGAATAAGTGTGGGCCGGGACTGGACGTCGCGGCGTAGTGAACTTCGCAGGTTCGGGGGAGGAGAGGGGAGGGAGGGACAACTGCGAATCTAAACTGTGCTGAGAGCCCTGAGCGAACTTCGGTAACTTTACCGAAGGGACGTATCTGATCCAAAATGAGGGAGGTCATCGGTGGAAGATTAATCATCTCTCACGAAGTCCCTGCCGCAACCAGTTCTTAGAGGCTTGGATGGTGAATCCTAGGCACCTAGAAACGGCAGGCGATCTTCATGAAGTGTCGGATTATCGCGGTCCTCGGAACGAGGCCGGAAGCAATTAAATTGGCGCTGGTAATTCACGCACTGCGCCAGCGGTCGGACGAGTTCGAGACCGCCGTGGTTCATACCGGCCAGCATCGCACGATGCTCGACAGCGCCCTGCAATTTTTCAAAATCAAGCCCGACTTTGATCTGGCGGTAATGCGCCCGAATCAGACGCTGAACTCCCTTACGGGGCGCGTATTGGACACCGTGGAGAATGCGTGCCACCGTTTTGAACCCAACATGGTCTTGGTGCAGGGCGATACCACCACTGCTTTTGCCTCGGCGCTAGCGGCTTACTACTGCAAAATTCCTGTGGGTCACATTGAAGCTGGCCTCCGCAGTCACAACCTTTACGACCCATTTCCCGAAGAAGCCAACCGACGTCTGGCCTCTGTGCTGGCCGAGATACACTTTGCGCCAACCGCTCTGGCACGGGAGAACCTGCTGGCCGAAGGCGTCTCCGCGGCGAAAATTGTAGTCACGGGCAACACGGTAATTGATACCCTGCGCGCGCTCAGCGCTCTTCCGCATTCTTGGGAGAACACCCCTCTCGCTGACATCCCAGACGACAATAGCCGCCTGGTTCTGGTCACCTCGCATCGGCGGGAATCCTGGGGCGCGGACCAGGAACACATGTGCATGGCGCTCAAGGATCTGGTCAAGAAGCATTCCGACATTCGTGTTATCTATCCCGTGCATATGAACCCCAACGTGCGTAGCACGGTGAATGCGCTGTTGCAGAACACAGATCGAATCCACCTGACCGAACCCCTCGACTACATCACGTTCGTCAGCCTGCTGCGGCGTTGTTTCCTGGTGCTGACTGATTCGGGAGGCATTCAAGAGGAAGCACCTACCTTCGGCAAGCCGGTTCTGGTACTGCGCAAGCTTACGGAGCGTCCGGAAGCGGCGCAGTTTGGCATGGCCAAAATCATCGGCATGTCACGCGATGCAATCGTTAGCGAGACCAGCCATCTGCTCGACGATGCGGGCGCATATCAGGACATGTCCGCGGGTGAGAATCCTTACGGGGATGGTCACAGTTCAGAGAGGATTGTGGAGGCCGTCTCCCGCTGGCATCAGAAAAAGATTCCACTGCTGGAAGCCGACAAGCAATTCAAACTAGGGCCGAGGCCACCGCCCCGCCGCCGGAAAAGCGACACGGAGGAAACTGCGAGCAAAGCCGCCGCAGCAGGTAAAGTGTGACGATGCGCAACCGATTTTCGGGTTGTGGTTGTGCGCGATGATTGCCGTTCTGTACGTCATTGTTTTCGTCATCTGCATCTACACCGCCCGCCATTACTTTTTCACGCTGAACCGGCTTTTCGGCTTCCAAAGACATCCTTACATCGACATTGACACGGCCGACTGGCCTCCGGTCACCGTGCTCGTGGCCGCTCACAACGAAGAGAAGGTTATCGCCAACGCCCTCAGCGCCTTGATGACGGTGAAATATCCCGAAGACAAGATGCTGGTGGTTCCTGTGAATGACCGTTCGACCGATCGCACCCGCGAAATCATCGACAAATTTGTTGAGGAGTTTCCCGGGCGCATTCAGCCATTCCATCGCATCTCGGGCAAGGGCGGCAAAGCCGCTGCATTGAAGGATGCCATGGAATTGGTGGATACCGAGGTCATCCTTATTTTCGATGCGGACTACATTCCAGGTGCGGGACTCATCAAGCAACTTGTAGCNNGCCGGCACAAATTTACTGACGCGTCTGTTGGATCTGGAACGCTCGGGCGGATACCAGGTTGACCAGCAGGCGCGGATGAACCTTCGGCTCGTACCCCAACATGGGGGAACGGTCGCAGGAGTCAGGTTGAGTGCCTTACGGGAGATTGGCGGCTGGAACGAGAATTCGCTCACCGAAGACACCGACCTGACGTATCGCCTCTTGTTGAATGGATGGAAAACGGCATATCAGAATCGCTCCGAGTGCTACGAGGAGGTGCCCGAAAATTGGCCGGTTCGCATCAAGCAAATCATGCGCTGGGCCAAAGGCCACAACCAAGCCATGATGACCTACAGTCTGCGATTGTTGTTGGGGAAACATCGTGCCACGCTGCGGGAGCGGATTGATGGGACATTATTGCTTGGGGTATACGCCATGGCGCCCATTACTCTGGTCGGCTGGGCACTGGCGCTCTGTGTGTTCTACCAGGGGGTTGCCCCTCTGCATGGCGTTATCGCGCTCCTTTCTCTGACGGCTTATGCCGCACTGGGCAATCTCGCCGCCTTTTTTGAGATCGCTGCTGCTTCCCGGCTGGATGGGACGCGTAACCGAATTTGCCTGCTGCCCTTCCTCATTCTGGGATTTGCGGTGAGCATCTTCTCGGTCTCTCGCGCCGCGGTGTCGCAAGTCAGCGATCTTGTCACCGGGGCTGAATTCCACTGGGATAAGACCGAGCGTTTTCGAAAGGCCTTGTGAATCCGTATGTTGCAGCGGCGGGTCTGGTCCTCGTAGTCGGCCTGATGTTTATGCTGCCTCTGCTTCCGGCATTGGTGGAATTACGCCGCAAGTCGGACGCGCTGCCTCTCAGCGTTATTCAGCAAAATGCGGGCGAAATTCGTCATTTTGCCAACAGCTTTCGGACTTACATCCAAATACTTGAGCCAATCCTGCAGCGTTGTGTGAACTCCGGAAGCGCAGAAACTGGCATGCTCCCCGATGGTGAGGAGTATGTTGTCCTGGGCCGAAACGATGAACCGATGGTGCGTACGCTTGCGGATGGAGACGCAATTCACCCGGTCTTGATGATTGCGGGTGTTGACCTGTTCGTGCCGCCGGAAGCTACTTTCTCGAAAGACATCTATGCGGGCGGCCAATTCGAGGGTGGAGAGAAGAACAGCTACCGCGCAATCCTGGGAGAACACGATGTCCACCTGGGCACTGCGAGCATTGTGCTGCGCTGGATTCATGCTGTAGGGGTGTTCACCGCTGGTCTTGGCTGCAAACTCCACGGACGTATTTCTTCAGATTTGCTCATACGTCTTCGCGCTGATTGCGTTTTTCTGCGTATGAACGCTCCTCGCATCGAAATCGGGCACGCCGCCGGCAACGAGGATGCAACGGCGGGCGTCTCAAGCGCACCTTCCGGCACGGGCTCAGAGAAGTCCCCACGTCTCTTGCATGATGGCGACTTCGAGGTTCTCGCCGGTCAGGTCATTCACAGCAACATCGTCATCCGAGGCAATCTGCACATTCAGTCCGGCGCGCGGGTGTGCGGCAGCGTGAAAAGTGTGAAGAACATGGTGCTTGAGGACGGGGTCTCGGTGGAAGGAAGTCTGATCAGCGCAAGAAAGATGCGCATCGGTCCGCATTGCGCGATTCACGGACCAGTGATTGCCGAGCGCGAGCTTGTGATCGCTGATGGAACCCAATGCGGCACGCTGGAATATCCGACTACGGTCAGCGCGCCACAAATCGATGTGGAAGAAGGCGTAATCGTGTTTGGCACCTTGTGGGCCCGCGAACGTGGCCAAGTGGTGGCCAGACCATGAAGCGTCACCGAATTCTCATCGCAGTGAGTAGCGTCATTCTCCTGATCCTGACCGCATGGACGCTTGTGTCCTGGGCGACCCGCGACCGTTTTCGCTCAACCGCCGACCGCTTGCTTCTGCTGGTTCCGGACAGTACAAGTTTCTCCGATCCCAAAGTAGCGATGTGGCTGGATGCCGGCAGTGAAGAAGGTCTTCATGTGGTCCCCGTGCACGATTCGGATTTTCTGCGGCCCTTGTGGGGCGAGTCCAAGTGTGCGGGAGTGATTCTGCCGGACTCCATCCATAAGCAGGCAAGTGACCTCTTTTTAGCTACGTTGCACCGCTTTGTGGGAGACGGCGGAAAACTGATGCTGGTCTATGACGCCGGCACATTTTCGCTGAACGGTACTTTCGCAGCCGGCCGTTCGCGCCTGTCGGACATGGTGGGCGTGGATTACGCTCTCTACGATAAGTTTGGGGACAAGACGATTCAATGGAACAAAGTCACCAGCACGAATGCAATTGTGAGTCAGATGGAAATACCGCCGGGAAAATACTATCCCTTTCATGCGGAAACTAACACCTCCACAGCGAAAGATGGTTTCACTCAGTCCTCGGGCGGCACGTTCGAGACCGAACTCAGACGCTACAAATACGGCGATCTGCAGTATCCCAGCTTCGTAACATCAGGCAACTACACTGGCGAAGTCTTGTTTCATTCGAGCAACGGACTCGTTGCTGGTGAGAATTCCTACAAGAAGGGTTCCGTCCTTTTTGTGAATCTGCCCTTGGGATACTTGAAAGGCAATACGGATGGTTTGTTGCTGCATGCCTTCCTAAAGTACTTCGCAGGGCATGCTTTGTCGTTGCCTTATCTAATGCCCGTCCCGGACGGAGTCGGGGGGTTGGTCCTGAACTGGCATATTGACTCCAACGCGGCCATCAAGCCACTCCAGGAAATGAGTTCGTGGAAACTCATGCAACAGGGACCCTACTCGATTCACATCACGGCCGGTCCCGATGCCAGCGAAGAAGGCGACACGAGGGGATTTAATGTCGATCACAATGCCGTCAGTCAGGAGCTGATTCGCAAGTTCGAGGGTCTCGGCTATTCGATTGGAAGCCATGGCGGCTGGATTCATGACTACTTTTCCGCCCACGTTGAAACCGACAATCCGAAAGACCTGGAAAAGTTCCTGGCACTAAACAAGAACTCACTGGAAAAGATTACAGGAAAACCCGTTCTCGAATATTCCGCGCCAAATGGCAATCAGCCACCATGGGTGACGCGCTGGCTGGAAGCTCACGGCTTCGTCGCGTATTACTTCACCGGCGACACCGGTATGGGCCCCACGCAGGGATATCGCGACGGCGAACGCGAAACCCAAAACGTCTGGGCTTTTCCGATTCTCCACCTCGATCGAGCCGCGGGCTTCGAGGAAATGAGTACCGAAGGATATTCCGCCGCCGAAATCGAGCGATGGCTTACGGCTATTACCGACTTCGCCTCGGACCAACAGTCGGTGAGGCTGGTCTATTTCCATCCTCCCGGAATTCTGCAATACCACGATCTCGTCGATCGGTGGCTGGAACAAACGGGCCGGTTGAAAGCCGCTGGACGATTCCGCTGGTACACCATGACCGAACTTGCGAACTTCTTGAATTCTCGCAAACAGGTGAAGTGGAAGAT
Organism: Acidobacteriaceae bacterium; assembly: GCA_003165855.1. Taxonomy (GTDB): domain Bacteria; phylum Acidobacteriota; class Terriglobia; order Terriglobales; family Acidobacteriaceae; genus Sulfotelmatobacter. Next base: position 6,511 of record PMXH01000150.1, read on the forward strand.
GTCGGAAAACGCTGGTCTGATCACGGTCGAAGCAACTCATCCCCAGACCTTGGATCACGAGACGTGGCGGCTTCCGGCGAGCCGCTTCGCCGAACCGAAAGTCGTACTGGGGGCTGCCAAGGTAGTCCGGGACAACGATGCCTGGATCATCATAGCTGGAGACGGGAAAGACCTCCGATTCGAAACCGAGACTCTAACCAAATGACGATCACTCACCAACAGCAACGGCGGATTGCAGCGGTCCTCTTCCTCTTAGCCTTTACTGCCGTGCCGCGCTTACGCGCCCAGGACATCATGCAAGACATCGTTCCTACAGCCAGTGCTGGTTTATCCAGTTCGGGCGTGGCCAATACCGCGCAGACTGCTCCACTGCAGCCTGACGCTGATATCCCGCCGCAAACTGGACGGAAGCCGTTGACGAACTCTGTTGAAGCGGGCGGCGACTATATGGGTTTGACGAATGGCTTCGGACACTGGGTGGGTGGTTATGCTCGCGGAGTAGTCGCAACGGGCAATAACACTGTGAATGCGGAGGTCAACGGTCAGCACGAATTCGGCGATGCCGGAGTGTATCTGGGAGCCGGAGATACCTACAACTTCAATCCCGACTGGTACGGCTCGTTGACGCTGGGTTCCAGTGTCGGAGGTTTTTTCTGGCCCCGCTTCCGAACCGATGCCTTCATCAATAAGAAATGGATGAGTCGCAAGCAGTTGATCACCACTTTCGGTTTTGGCTACTACGCTGCGAAGGACGTCCACCGCGACCACAGTTTCTTCCTGGGCAGCACTTATTACTTCGTAAAGCCCTGGATTGTCGAAGAAGGAATTCGCTTCAATGTCAGCAATCCGGGAGCGGTCTTCTCGCCGGCAGCTTTCGTGGCCGTAACTGAAGGACGAAACAAGCAGCACTACATCACGCTGCGCGGTGGTTTTGGCAAAGAGGCATTTCAACTCGTCGGGCCCGACGTGAGCCTCAGCGATTTTCAGAGTCAAACCCTAAGCATCACCTGGCGCCAGTGGATCGGTACAAACTGGGGCGCTAACCTCGTCGGAGACTATTACCACAACCCGTTCTACCAGAGAGGCGGGACTAGCCTTGGATTCTTCCGCGAGTTTTGAGCGTGGCGATAGGTTTGCCCGGAGACGCGAGGTCTCAAGGATAGCCGATCCTGTGCGTCCACGCGGACATCGCGGCGGCGTCATTCTCATGCACCGGGCGCTCGCTCACTTTCGGCTCGGGCCCATGAACCTGGTCGCCGCAGTCTTTCTTTTCGTGTTCTTTTCGTCGGTCTGGTTAATGTTGCTGGCCCCGATCTGCCGATTCTGGACCTGGGTGCTGGTACTTGGAATTCGGCTCTTGCCTTTGCGCGCGGAACTCGGTCTGGCACACCATCATGTGACGTCCTTCATTAGCTTTGACGTTCCCTACCTGCGCATGGAGCCTGTGCTCCCGAGCGCTCTGATCTGGTGGCTAACCTGTGTTGTTACCTTGTCGCTCTTCGCGGGTAGCTTTTTTCTGTCTGGCAAGTTCATCCCTATCAAATATCTATTACGCGCAGTTCTGTTGGTGCCCGCCACCGCCCTGTTATATTTTGTTTTTCTACCGGCGCGTTTTCCTCACACTCCGGACAGCTACATGGAAGGCCTCGTCACGGCTGGGATCACATTGATCTCTGTTATCCCTCTGCTATTCGGATTGACTTACTATATTTTTGATTTCGGCTTGCTAAGAAAGGCCTTCCTGACGGCCATCGCCATGACTCACCTTGCACTGTTCCTGCCCTTTCAGGTGCTTTTGCAAGCTCTGTTCTTGCAAAAAACAGTTTTGTTCATGCCCGTGCTCTACATTATCTTTGGGATGCCAGTAAATATTCTCATCATCGTCGCCTTCTATTCTTGGGGTATGACGTGGTCCTTCCGATCAGCCACTAGCCTCTGATGAAACTCACCACGCCATAAACAAACCAGGACAAGAGCGGCTCGCGAGTGTGAGAACAAGCCCAGTGCGGGAATGCACCGGCTCACTAATCTAATTTCAGAAAGAAAAACCATTCGGTCCTGGGCTACGAAACCACGCATTCTTTGCTAACCACTTACCTACTTCGCATCCCGCGCGTAGTCGACGCGAAGGGTGAGAATCTCGAAGGGATGGATAGGTACGGTCAGCTGCTCTCCAGTGATCGTCAGCGGCGATCCCTGCGGCTGTTCGAGAAGATTGGTCACGATNNTTCTGCCTTCTTCATCGCCGTCAGAACAACATTATCCGGTTGAACCGATGCGAACGAGTGCTCCAAGGGTAGCGTGCCCGCGTGAGCGGCCACCTGCACGGTTTGCAACTGGTAGTTGTATTCATAGCCATGCCGCACGGTGAGGGCCTGCTTCCAGTCGCCGGCGTGTGGATAGAGTGCGTAGCTAAAGTGATGGTGCCCGCGATCGGCCTCCGGATCCGGCCAAACCGGAGAACGCAAGAGCGTGAGGCGCAGCACATTGTCCTGATCGTCGTAGCCGAACTTGGATTCATTGATCAGGCTGAAGCCATGCCGTCCATCGCCAAGATCGGCCCAGCG
>PMXH01000106.1 GCA_003165855.1 Acidobacteriaceae bacterium
AGATACAGCACTAAGACTTCTGGCCCGCTATAGTTTCCGGTCCAGTCGGGCAAATCTCCGAGACTGAGAATTGGGTCGAATCTAGCCGCCGCAACTAGGAAACCCAGGATGCGGTTACATCGGTTACCTTCCCCGCACTCCCGTTAGCGAATAGGCTTCGACGTATTACCTGGTTGCGGACCGGACATACCTTCATGCGCAGAGCGGGCGGCTTTATAGTCTCCAGCCTCTACTCAGCAAGCCAATCCAAGGGACGGGACAAACATGACAGCTCGAAGTCTTGCACTGCTTTTTCTCACATTATTGATTCTTCCGTTCAGCGGCTATGCACAGAGTGGAGCGACAGGGGCAATCGCTGGCGTCGTGGTCGACAGTAAAGGCGGCCCGGTATCCAGTGCACAGATCGACATCACTTTCGTTGGGACCACAGCAACCCGTGAAGTCTTTTCCGATGCCAGCGGCAATTTCACAGTGCCTTCCCTTCCGGTTGGTGCGTATGAGGTCATAGTCAAAGCTGTCGGATTTTCCACTAGCAAGTACAACGGCGTCACAGTTCAATTGACCGAGACCACGCGGCTGAACCCATCTCTCGGCGCTTCGAGTGCCGCAAAGACTGACGCCACTACCGGAACCGCGCAAGCGGACGACGTAATAATGGTCGCTACTCCCCCTGTGGTCGCGGTGGAAACCTCCAACCCGGCAACCGGCCGCAGCGTGCAGGCAGATGTGATCGGCGCTCTTCCCTTGGCCACACAGAATTTCCATCAACTGCTAACCCTCTCCGCCGGCGCCACCTCCGAGTTGAACGCCTCCGCTCAACTCGGCCGCGGCGATGTCGGAATCGATGTCAACGGCCAGCGCCAGGACAACAACAACTATCTTCTCGACGGAATCAGCGTCACCGATCTCCGCAACTCGGAGTTGTTTAACACTCCCTTGCCCAGCCCAGACGCGGTGCAGGAATTCAAGGTTCAGACCAGCCTCTATGACGCTACGGAGGGCCGCAATGGCGGCGGCAACATCAACGCGGTTCTCAAGAGCGGCACTTCTCACTGGCACGGTTCCGCATTCGAGTTCTTCCGCAATGACGTCCTTAACGCTAACGAGTACTTTCAGGAACGAGAGGGACAGCCGCGCCCGGACGTGAAGCAGAATCTCTTTGGCGGCAGCCTCGGCGGTCCCCTGGGACACGACGCCAAAGCCGGCTACTTGTTCGTCAACTACCAGGGCACGCGCCAGATCAGCGGACTTTCGCCGGGGACGATCATCAGTACCGTGCTTCCGGTGCTGCCCAGCGATCGCTCCGCCGCCTCGCTCTCGATGGCTGGATTCGGCAACGCGTTTACCCCGATCGATCCCGTCGTGCTATCACTGCTCAACGTCAAGAGCAACCAGTTCGGCGGAGCGGGCGGAGGCTGGCTGATTCCTTCGCTGGCGCCGTCTAATCCTGCGAACCCGGCTGCTGGCGCCGCATTCAATCTCAGCACGCCCGGCCAGTTCAACGACGACCAGTTCACCACGGATTACGACCGCCAGTTCAAGGACGGCAGAGACAAGATTTCAGGACGTTTCTTCTTCTCGAATTTCCGTTCCTACCTGCCCTTTGGCGCCGGCGACGTGCCGAGCACTCCCGGAGAGCAACTGACCTACGGGGATCTGAGTTTCCCGGTGGATTTGCCGGTGCGCAACCGCTTCCTCAGTCTGACCGAAACCCACGTCTTTGGTCCACGAGTCGTTAACGAGGCGCGGTTCGGATTCATGGATCTGCGATTCCAGAACGTGAATCAGCCGGTGGTCACTGCCAACCAACTCGGCATCGTGCGCCCCAGCAACAACGTCACTAACGACATCTACCGCTTCACCATTCTCGGCCTCAATATCGGACCCAACGACAGTTACGACTTGAGCCAGGCGCAGCACAGCTTCACGTGGTCCGATACCGTCAGCTATTCGCTGGGCAAACACTTCCTTCGCTTCGGCGGGCTCTTCACCCACACCAGCATGGATCGCGACTTCCCGCAAGACTTCAACGGATTGGTGGGTTTTAACAGTTTCCAGACATTCTTGCTGGGAATTCCAGCCTACGCCTTTGACTCCAGCGGAGTCTCCAACCACCGCTTCCTGCTCAACGACTCTGCCGCTTACGTTCAAGACGACTACAAGGTCACCAGAAACCTGACCGCCAACCTCGGATTGCGCTGGGACCTGATGAGCGCTCCGCAGGACGCCTTGCACCATATGGCCAACGTCATTCCCGGCCTGCTGGCGCAGGGTGAGAGCCCCTTTGTTTATCCCAAGTCGGTCGATGCTCTGAACATCCCCGGGCTGGTCGGTACAACGAGTGAAACCGGCCGCACCAACAGTTATGCGTCCAACTGGGGACCGCGAATCGGCTTCGCCTACGACGTCTTGGGCAAACACACCATGTCGATTCGCTCGGGCTATGCCATCTATTACGAACGAGAGAGCATGGGTGTAGCCGAGCAACTGGCGAGTCAAGCGCCCTTCGCTCCGAGCGTGACTACCTTTGGCACGACACCTTACCAGCTGGCAACGCTGTTCAACGGTCTGCTGCCGGCAGCGGGCACCATTGATCCAAGCTATGTGCCGCAGCCGTCGCACTTAGTGGGATTTATTGATCCGACGACAGGCCTTCCCACTTCCAATCCAAACATGTATCCCATCTTCAGCGGCTCCACCTACGGCGAGACCGCCATGTCGGTACCGCTCCACTATGTTTCGCCCAGCACGCAGCAGTGGAATCTCAGCGTGCAGAGAAGCCTTCCCAAGAGCTGGATCATGGAGGTCGGCTACATCGGCAGCAAAGGGACTCATCTTTCTGCCATGCTCGATCCGATGCAGGCCCTGCTTGCCAGTCCGCAGCACCCCATCACCGTTCAGGATGTTTACGGCAACTCCTACACCATCACCCAGAATACGCAGCTCAACGTCGGCGCCCGGTCTCCACAGCTCGGGCTCAACCCGCGCGGCTACTTTCAGTTCGTCAATTCGGCGACTTCCCACTACAACTCGCTGCAGGCAACTCTGGCGCACCAATTTTCCAAGGGCCTTCATTTCCAGGGCGCTTATACATTGTCCAAATCGACCGATCCAGTTGCGTCGGTTGGCGCCGGTGTTTACGAGTTTCCGATAAACGATCAGACCACATTAGCTCCTTCGATGGGGCTGTCTGACTTTGATCGTACTCACCGTCTCGTGCTCAGTTACCGCTACGAAATACCGTTCTTCTCCTACGCCCATGGCTTGCAAAGCGCAGTCTTGGGACACTGGTCGGTCGGAGGCGTGACCGTTTTTCAGTCCGGACTGCCCTTCCGTGTGACCGACTCCCTGGGAGCGTCTGCCTATGGCACACCCATCCCAAACACAGCCACTCCGAGCCTTGCTCCGGGATACACGCTTTCCAGTGCGCAGACCACCGGGACCATCGAGCAACGCCTTACGGGATATTTGAATCCTGCGGCCTTCGTTCCGGCACCGGTCGTCGGAATCGACGGCTCAACGGGCTTCGGTACTTTGGGCCGCAACGTTTTCCGCGGACCATTTCAGCAGAACTGGGACATGTCCCTCGCGAAGTCTTGGACCTTGACGGAATCTCAAGCGCTGAGGTTCTCCGCAGACTTCTTCAACGCGTGGAATCATCCCGTGTTCGACAAGCCATCCATCACCGACATCGAGAATCCATCGTTTGGGCAGATCACCAACACAGTTGGAACGCCCAGGTTGGTGCAATTTTCTCTGCGCTACGCATTCTAAGGAAGGCTGAAAAATGCCGACGTTCGCCCCCCTTCTCCGGCGCCCGCTTTACGTGGCTGGCTTGTTGCTCGCTCTGTTCTCTGTTTCTTTCCATCCTTCAGCAGCGCAGGAAGCCTCGCGGAAAGTGATTGCCAAAACCGCTCCAACCTATCCCGAGCTTGCCAAGAGGTTGCACCTGGCCGGCAAAGTCAAGCTGGAAGTCGCTATCACAGCTGGCGGATCCGTAAAGGCGGCCCGCCTGGTCGGAGGAAATCCTGTCTTTGAAAACAACGCGATTGAGGCCGTGAAGCAATGGAGGTTCGAAGCCGCTCCAACGGAGACGAAGACTGTCGTCGTGCTGGAATTCGCGAGTCAGTAACACAACCTAAAGGCGCTGAGAAAAGTCAACCCGCTATAGCCGAATCCGAACCTGTGATCGCTTTGCATTCGCCTTATGCCCTCCTCGAAACCGGACTGCAAGGGCGCCGTGCAGAGAAAAGCTAGGGTAGGTGCCCCCTTCGCTGTCAGGCAGTCCGTTCTCTGCAGTCCGGTTTGTCGAGGGATAATCTCGAAATACGGGCATGTTTCGCGTATCTCGGGGTGAAGGGAGGCGGAATTTCCCTGCAGTTCAGACTGCGTGGCGGAGAGGCAAGGATTCGAACCCTCGGTACAGGTGTTAGCCCGTACAA
>PMXH01000334.1 GCA_003165855.1 Acidobacteriaceae bacterium
AACACCGCCTGGATTCCCCAGAAACATCCTCCCGCAACCACCGCCGTCTGCTTCCCCGCAGCCGTGGCCTTCGCCTCGTCCACCACCGGCGACGGCACCGCTGCATTCGTTCCACTTCCCGCCTGGCAAGCCAGCGTCCCCGCCAACACGGTTAACATCATCGCCACCATCCGAACCGACCCTCTGGACATAATCCCTCCCACCGCAATCCCTGCCATTCCCTGTATTAGAGTTACGAGTCTAGAGGAAGTTTCGGATGTCCTTGTCACGACCGACGTCGGGACAGCCGCCCTCGGCTGTTCAGCCCAGGCCGTAAACTCCCACCCCATGCGCGAGTGAACCAAAGTTGCCACGCGCAGCCGGCGGCGATGCGCTGAAAGCTGATAGCTAAAAGTTCTTGACATTCGCTTTATATTCGCCAACAATGNNCGCGACTACAACCGCAGCCGCTCCATCGACCTGGTCCCGCCCAAGGGACGCCTCAAGCAAGCCATGAGCGTCAACACCGGCCTGGTGCTGCCGCTGCTCGGCCGCATCGCCGCCGGCCAGCCCATCGAAGCCGTGCAGAACAATGAGACCATCTCGCTCGCCGATTTCGTGCGCTCGAAGGAAGTGTTTGTCCTCGAAGTCCGCGGCGATTCCATGCAGGATGAAGCCATCCTCGATGGTGACTATGTGATGGTCGAGAAACTGAAGACCGCTCACAACGGCGACATCGTAGTCGCCCTGGTCGATTCCAGCGACGCCACCCTGAAGCGCTTCTACCGCGAAGGCGACAACATCCGGCTACAGCCCTCGAACGCAGCCATGAAGCCGATCATCGTCCCCGCAGCATCAGTCGAAGTGCAGGGCCGCGTGATTGGCGTGCTGCGGAAGTACTAGGGCTTCGGCTTTCGGGCAAAACGAAACGCACGCGACTCGTAGATAGAGAGTCCGCGTGCGTTTTGAGGTTCTAAGCTAGAAGCTAGAAGCTGCTTACCCAACGTGCCGGTCGATGGCCTCGGCGATCGCGTCCTTGGGACGGTAGCCTACGATTTGCTCGACCACCTGCCCGCCCTTGAAGACCAGCAGCGTGGGGATGCCGGTGACTTTGTAGCGCATGGGAGTGGAGCTGTTGGCGTCGACGTCCATCTTGCCGACTTTGAGTTTGCCCTGGTAGTCCTTGGCCAGCTCGTCCACGATGGGAGCGAGGGCGCGGCAGGGACCACACCATGTCGCCCAGAAATCCACCAGCACGGGCGTGTCCGATTTCAAAACATCCTGGTCGAAGTTCGCATCGGTGACTTCGACGATTCCATTACCTGCCATAAGTGTCTCCTCGTTGTAACGTCGCGCTGTCGGCGGACGCTCCATGTTTCGGAAACAACGAGCAATCGTAGCCGGGCCGGCGATCTGTACTGAATAAGTGCCTGCCCCCGAGGGGCGTACTCATTATCGCACTTACCTTTGATGCCGGGCGACGGCGAAAGTCGCAAGACGACCCGCGGTCACTGTGGAGACTTTTCTGCGGGGGTGAGTGATTTGAGATAGCGGACGACTTGCCAGCGTTGCGGTTCCGGCAGCTTGGACCAGACGGGCATGCCGCGGCGAACCACGCCGTTGGTAAGGATCCAGAACAGGGTGCCGGGCGTGGCCTGCTGCACTTCGTCGGCGCGCAGGCTCGGGCCTTTGCGGCCGCCTTCCGCCATTTCTCCGTGACACTCGGCGCAGTGCAGATCGAAGAGCTTGGCTCCTGCAACCACGGCGTCGGGATCTCTTTCGAAGGGATTGCGCCGAGTTCGCGCTTTCCTCGGAGCTTTCGCTAGTTCAGCGTAAACGGAGCTGTCCTTCTTCGCGGGCGCGGAATCTCCCTTCTGCGCGAAGAGAAGAGGAACGGCAAGCGCAAGACTCAGGAGCGCCGAAATCATGGGAAGGGTTGTCGCCGTCTTGATCGTCGCCATCTTCATTGCTTGTGGCCTCCGAAGAGCCGTTCGACCATTTCACCGAAGCCGGAGAACTCGCGGGAGACGCCCCAGCGCAGCAGGAAACGATGGCTGTCGTCATTCAAACCGAAGCCGGGCGACAGGCGCAGAGTCCAGTCGGAGGGCAGGTTCCAGGCGACTACTGGGGCGAGGTAGTGAGAGGTGTCATGCAGGCCGAAGCTGTAGCGATCGCCGAGTCCGCCATACAGTTCGATTCCGGCGATGAAATTCTCCGGGCAGAGATTGCAGCGCTGGGCGGAAGCTTTCAGACCCAGGGGGCGACTGGCGCCGATCGCATAGCCGAACTCCCAGGGATTGCCGCCGGTGAGGTTCTTGGTAGCGATAGTGTTTTCGGCGATGTTCCAGCCGTAGAGGGTCTTCGAAAGCAGGAGCTTGGATTCGAGTTCGTGATCGTGCTCCTTGCGGGCGAGGGTGTTGGGAACAGCGTAGTCGGATTCGACGTCGTGGCCTTCGACCTCTTTCAGGATCTTGTCGGCGCCGCTGGTTTGCTCGTATTCGATGTAGAGGACGGGATTAATGAAGTGCTCGCGCTGCAGCAGGCGAAAGCGGTTCTCCCAGCGGAAGCCGGTGAATATGGTGCTGTCGTTGAAGGTGGTCTGGCCATCGAAGTAGAGCTCCGTCGTCCAGAAAGCGGTCGCGCCATATTCGAACTCGGCCCAGAAGGCGTGAAAGTCATTGCCCGCTCGCTGCGTGCCGAAGGTGGAAAAGTACTCGACCTCGAGGCTGCCGGGCTCCTCGAGATAATGGTCGTAGGTGACGATGTAGGGACTCTCCTGGGCTTGTGCGTGCGAAATGAAGATGGCTGCCGCGACGAGCGCCAGGATCAGATGCAACCGAGTCGCATCTAGGAACGAACGGAACTTTATGCTCTTCATCGACAGAAGTGGGTGCCTTTCTTTAGTTGCAACTGGGTCGCATCTAGAGGTATCTTCATCATCATGCCGGAGAGGACTTGTTCTGTCCAGTTCCGGCGGAAGATTCCGTCGCAGCGCGGTTGCGACTAGTTGCGACAGTCGAGGAGAGGTCTATGCCACTACCCCAAACGGAGATGCCGGGCCGGTTGCAGGCTCACTTTGCCGATCGCGGAATCCGCATGACCCAGCAACGGCGAGCCATTCTGCGGGTGATGGAAACCGCGACCAAGCATCTGGACGCAGCCCAGCTTTTGCGCAAAGCCCAGCGACTGGATGCCAGCGTGGATCGCAGCACGGTGTACCGGACGCTGCAACTGCTGAAGCGGCATGGGTTGATCGACGAACTCGACCTGATGCACATTCACGGCGAGGGACACTACTACGAGCGCAAACTGAACCGGGACCACATCCACATGGCGTGCCTGCGTTGCGGCAAGATCATGGAATTCGTCAGCGATATTTTCGAGAAGCTGAAGGGACAGGTGGAGAAAGACTGCCGGTTCCGGATTGTGGTGTCGCGGTTGGAAATTGGTGGTTACTGCGCGGGGTGCCGAGGAGCCAAGTAGCCGTTTGGCGAATCATTGATGGAAATTCGATTTCTTAATGCAAACGACGCGAGCAGGTACTGGAAGATCCGCCTCGAAGCACTCGAATGTGAACCGGAGGCGTTCGGAGCATCAGCGGAAGAACACCGCGCATCGACTGTGGATGATGCGGCGGCGCGATTATCCTCCGATCCGGCGAACAATTTCGTTGTAGGCTCCTTTCTGGGCGAGCGGCTGGTAGGCACTGCCGGNNCATCTGGGGCGTTTATGTGACGCGCGCGGCGCGGGGCAAGCGAGCCGGGCGGGATATGTTGCGAATGCTCTTGGAGCGCGCCATCAGTATTGAAGGGATTGAGCAGATCATGCTCTCGGTGGCCACCACTCAAGATGCCGCAGCCAGCCTGTATCGGTCACTAGGATTTGAGTCCTTCGGCTGCGAGCGCCGGGCGCTGAAGCTCGGCGACCGGTATGTTGACGAGGAGAACATGGTTCTATACCTTAAACNNCTCCCCCAGAACTGCCAAACCACTTCTGGATGGTAGGATTGGGGCTTTTTCTTGTAAACGGCACTTTGGTAATTGGCTGTCAGCGGCTCATGCTCTGCTGTTGAAAGGTGCTTATGTACGCGTGGCAAGACCACACTGGTCACAGCGCNNATTACTGCTGCCTGTGCCAGGTTTGGCCGGCGTCGAAGGTGGTCCAGATTTCGCCGGTCGAGGTTGCAATTTTTCCATGCTGCGGATCAGAGAACTGGATGCTGGTAATGTCACCGGTAAGAACCATGCCGGCTTCAGAGGGGGCCACGAGACCCCAGCGATTGCCGCCATCCGAGCTGTGATACAAGGCGCCCCCGGAAGCGCCCGCCCAAACTTCAAGTCCACTTGCCGCCACGGCACGGAATACGGA
>PMXH01000240.1 GCA_003165855.1 Acidobacteriaceae bacterium
GTGATGTCGTAGGAGCGCTCCAGTTCCGACACGGCCGCTTGGAGTTGGTCGGTGCGGGCTTCGACTAGCGACTCTAAATTCGTTTGATATGTGCGATTCTCCACTTTGAGGCGGCGATTTTCCAGAGCTCGTCGCACNNGAAATGTCATGGACCGCCGTGACCATTACGACGGGCATGTCTGGGAATTTTTCTTTGGCGCGTTCAAGCAACCCGATGCCATCCAGGTCCGCCATCATCAGGTCCGAAAGCATGAGCTCGAAGACATCGCCGGAATTGAGCAAGGCCAAGGCTTCCATGCCGGACCCTGCCTGTTTGCAGGTGTAACCGGCGACGACCAGGGTGGCGCAGACAATTTCGCGAATTGCCTCTTCGTCGTCCACTACGAGAATGCAGTCGGGGCCCATGGGAGTCTCAGGGATACTATCGGCGATTCTACCCTACACGTGAGATGCCGAAAGTAACCATCCAGGTCCGGAAAGACCATCGAGATAAGTCCCAAGCGTGATATTCAGAAGCCAGGCAGTTTCACGCCTGAAACTTTGTGCTTTAACCGACTGACTCATTGACTGAACCAATCCTAAGATGAACGCTTCCCTCTGGGCCCTTTGGAACACCGTCGCACAGCCTGCAGTCGCCAGGCTGAAGCCTGGGGAGTGGGCGCTGCTGATGATCCTGGTAGCTTCGTGCCTCGTCCTGTCCGTGTTCCGCGAGCGCTACCTCTTGCTCTGGACCGCCGGATGGACGCTGCTGGTGGGTTCGCGTTTGGCCGGGTTACACGGCGCTGGGATGCAAATTCCTGCACGCTATGTTCCCGCAGTTGAGCAAGCTGCTTTTGTAATCGCCATAGGCCTGTTGTCCGGGGCCATCCTGGCCTATGTCCGGGCACGTAATCTGCTGGCGCCGCTGGCTGCGGTTACCGTATGCGTGGCCGGCTTTGCCGTGGCTCGGGCGCTGTTGTGGCCTGACTCCTTAACCTTGCGCGTCGCTCTGGAAGTTTCCTACCGAATTGTGCTGCTGACTGCGGCAATTGCGCTGCTGCGCGCTCGCCAGGGCCGCCGCGAATTGTGGCCCGGGGTACTGGCGGTCTGTCTGCTGTCCCAGCATCTGAGTTGGCCGCTTTTCGAAACCAGAATTCCAGCCGGAGTCTTTGCCGCGGCAGACATCTTGCTGGGATTGAGTATGCTGCTCGCCGTGTTTCAGGAAGCACGCGCGCGCGCGCAACGATTGAGTGTGCTGCGGGCTTTGACCGATAGCATCGTGCTCGCTCAACAGCAGGGCGGCATGATGGATAAAGCTCTCGAGGAATTGCGGCGCCTTTCCCGGAGCAAGGCCGCATGGTTCCGTTTGATCGAGGGAGGGCACCTCGTAGCCACCCACGCGGTTGGTGTTTCTCAGGAGTTCTTGCGGGAGATGAGCATTGCGGAGTTGACCGAGAGCGTTTCGCAGACGCTGGAGCGCGGCAAGCCCCAGCCGGCAACAAGAGCCAACGCGACTTCGGAAAATGCGCACTTGCTTAAATCGGAAAAGATTCATCATCTGGTCATCGTGCCGGTTCTGGGCAAGAAGGCGCCGATCGGGCTTGTAATTCTCGGGACCGCGCAGGCCAGAAGCCTGACTGTCGAGGAACTCGACTTCCTGGAAACCTGCGGTCGCCAGTTGGGCATCGCGGTGGAGAACTTCCGTTTGTTGGAACAGGTATTGCGCTCGCAGCGGCAGTGGAGAAACACATTCGATTCGGTCCACGACATCATCCTGGCGCACGACGCCGATTTCCGCATCATGAAGGCCAACCAGGTCCTGCTGGAGCAACTGGAACAATCGTCCGCGGACGTGATTGGCAGCACCTGCGAATCGGTATTGCCGCACGGTCTGGGCGAGTGGACCGGATGTCCTTACTGCGCCCGCGGCGACGACGAAATCAGCGAAGGGGCGGACCCCTGCTTCGGCGGCTTCTCGCTGGTCTCCACTTCTTCCTATACCGAGCAGGGCAGCAAGCAGAAGGGAACCATCCACATCGTCCGCGACATTACGGAGCGGCGTTCGGCGGAAGAAAAATACCGTCTGCTGTTCGACCAGGTGCAGGAAGGCGTGTACGTCGCGACGCCTACCGGACGTTTGCTCGATTGCAATGATGCCCTCGTGCATATGCTGGGCTATGAACGCCGGGAAGACTTGCTAGCCCTGAACCTGGACCAGGACATTCGTGTGGATGCCGGGCAGCGCGATGCCTTTCACAAGGACATCGAACAGCAGAATTACGTCCGCAATTTTGAAGTCACGATGCGCCGGAAAAACGGCACGCTGGTGCTGGCCGCGGAAAGCAGCTTCGCCACGCGGGATGCCGCCGGCAAGGTCGAACGCTATCAGGGATTTGTTCTCGATGTGACGGAAAAGCGGCGAGCGGAAGACGAGATGCGGCGCCGCAACCGTGAACTCAACGCGTTAAACGCCATGGCAGTGGTGGCCACCCAGTCTTTCGATCTGGATGAAATTCTCAACCTGACGCTGCGGCAAGTGGTTTCGTTGTTCGGCGCCGAGAGCGGATCGGTCTACCTTTCGGATTCCGACGCCCCCACCTACCGCCGTCGCGCGGCTTGGGGACCCCGCAGCCGCGACAAATCACGGCCCGCTGAAATCAATTTTGCGGAGGGTTTTGGCGACCTGGTCATGCGATCGCGGGCGGAAGTGCTCACCGCGGAATACCTTCCCCATCTCACCGGTGCGGTGGCCGAGTTCGTTCGTTCCAACAGCGACGGGGCCTGGATCTGGGTGCTCTTCTGGGGCAAGGATGCTCCCATCGGCATGATGGGGTTGCGCAGCCACGGCGAGTACGAATATTCCAGCGGAGAAGAGAATCTCCTGGTGGCGATCAGCCGCCAGTTGGCAACCACCATTGAAAAAGTTCGTCTGTACGAAGAAACCTGCAAAGCCTATGAAGACCTGCGGCGCACCCAGGAACAGTTGCTGCAGAGCGAAAAGATGTCGGCGGTCGGCCAACTGATTNNGTGGTGCAGAATCTGCTTTCCTTTGCGCGGCAGAGAAAGCCGGAGCGGTCGGAGGTCGACATCCGGAAGGTGCTCGAAGAAACCCTCGCCCTCCGCGACTACGATCTGAAGGTCAACCACATCGCCGTGGAAAAAGACTTAGGAGCGGAACCCGCGATCGTGGTGGCCGATCCACACCAGATTGAGCAAGTATTTCTGAACATCATCAACAATGCAGTCGATGCGGTTCTGGAAACCGGCCGGTCCGGGAAGCTCAAGATTCGCGTTTTTTGTGAGAATGGCTCCGCCTGCGCTGAGTTTGCCGACGACGGTCCCGGCATCAAGGATCCCAAGAGAATTTTTGATCCGTTCTACACCACCAAGAGTGTTGGGAAGGGAACCGGCCTGGGCCTGAGCATCTGCTACNNCCATCCAGGGCCGAGTCTTGCTGGTGGAGGAAGAAGAATCTGTGCTGGAGTTCGAACGCGATGTGCTCACTGGCGCCGGGGCCAACGTGGTGACGGCGACCAAGAGTGAAGACGTGAAGACGCGCTTACTTTCCGAACCGTTCGATGCCCTGATCATGAGCGGCAAAATGCCGGCCGACTGGAACGCGAAAGAAGCCT
>PMXH01000604.1 GCA_003165855.1 Acidobacteriaceae bacterium
TCTACAATGCGAGCGAGGAGCCGGGGGCGAAGCGCCTGTGGCGGTGCGCGTCGTCGGCATCTACAAAGACGCCGAAGGGAGGCCACCCATGTTGCAAGTCGTTCCCGCCTTCTCGCGCATCGGCGACGAGAACGCGTTTGCGGTTCTCGCCCGCGCGACCGAACTGCAGCGGCAGGGCCGCGACGTCGTCAACCTCGGCATCGGCCAGCCGGATTTGAAAACCGCGCCGCATATCGTCGAGGCGGCGGTCAAGGCGTTGCGCGACGGCGAGCACGGCTACACGCCGGCGGCCGGGATCGCGCCGCTGCGCGAGGCGGTCGCCGCCGATCTCCATCGTCGCTATGGCGTCGAAGTCTCGCCCGATCTCGTGCTGATCGTCCCCGGCGGCAAGGTGACGATGCATATGGCGATCCTGATGTTCGGCGCGCCGGGCGTCGACATCCTCTATCCCGATCCCGGCTTCCCGGGCTACCCTTCGATCACGCTCGGGCTCGGCGCTGTGCCCGTGCCTTTTGAACTCTTGTCCCGCAACCATTTCCAGCCCGACCTCTCCGAGGTCGCGGCGAAGATTACGCGGCGCACGCGCATGTTGCTTACAAATTCTCCCGGCAATCCCACGGGCACGGTCTATACCGATGCTGTGCAGCGGGGTTTAGCGGAACTCGCGGTCAAGCACGATCTCTGGGTTCTCTCCGACGAAATCTACGCCCGCATCCTCTACGGTGGCGAGTATGTTTCCATGCTGCGCTACCCCGAAATGGAAGAGCGCACGCTGATTATTGACGGCTTCTCCAAGAGCTTTGCCATGACCGGATGGCGGCTCGGCTACACGGTCGCTCCGCCTGAAGTGGTGCCCGCGCTGGCCATGATGGCCATCAACAGCTACACCTGCGTCAACGAATTCGTTCAATACGCCGCGATCGAGGCGCTGCGCGATCGCGAGGGCACCACAACTAAAATGGTCGCTGAGTTCGCCCGCCGAAGAGCGCAGTTCGTGCACGATCTGAATGAGGTGCCGGGCTTCCACTGCGAAGCTCCCGAGGGGGCTTTCTACGCCTGGGTCGATATTCGGGGAACCGGCGCCAGCGCCGAAGAAGTCTGCCGCTTATTGCTGGAGGACGCCGGTGTAGCTGCCATTCCGGGAGCCGCGTTCGGTCCGTCGGGCAAACATTTCGTGCGCTTCTCCTTTGCATCGTCGGTGGAAAATCTGCGAGAAGCCGCCGCCCGCATCCTGAAAGTCTCCGCGGAGTGGCAGGGAAGTCTGGCGGAAAGATAGTCCCAGACAGCGGTCACAGATAATGAAAGACAAGAAGTGGCAGGCACTCGTAAACAAGGAACCATGCTCATGAAACAGATGCTTTCGCTACTCATCCTCGCCTGCATCGGGACCGGTCTCACATCTTTCGCCGGCGCCCAGGCGCGCCCGTTTCCCGGCCCCGACGTTCAGCAGATCTACCAGCGGCTACTCCCGCAGATTGAAAAAATCCCGGCTTTTGACCACCATGCGCATCCCGGTTTCTCAGACGATCCCGACGTGGACGCCATGGCCGCGCCGCCCGACGCCAGTGAAGCCTTGCGCACGCGCGATGACAATCCCGAATTGATTGCTGCGGCGAAGGCTTTGTTCGGGTACCCTTATACCGATCTCTCACCGGAACATGCCAAGTGGCTCGTCGCGAAGAAGGCAGAGCTAAAAAAGCAATATCCCGGTACTGCCTACTTCAACATGATTCTCGACAAGATCAACACCGAGAGTTCCGTAGCCAACCGCGCCGTGATGCCTGACTACCTCGATCCGCAGCGCTTTCCGTGGGTGTTCTTTGCCGACTCCTTTATGTGGCCGTTCAATAACGAGCGCGAGACCGCGCGCAATCCTGATGAAGGTGTCTACATTCCGTTGCAGGAAAAAATGCTGCGCCGCTGGATGCAGCAGGAGAACGTAAGCAAACTCCCCGCCAAGTTCGGCGATTACCTGGAGTTCATTGTCCGGGTACTCGCGGACAATCGCAAAAAAGGCGGCATTGCCATGAAGTTTGAAGTGGCATACTTCCGTCCGACGACATTCTCCGATCCGACGCGCGAGCAAGCCGATGACATTTATCAGCATTACGCGGCGGGTGGTGTTCCCAGCGAAAAGGACTACCGGACTTTTCAGGATTACATCTTTCGCTTTCTCGTAAACCTCGGTGGCCGTCTGAGCTTTCCCGTGCACATTCACACTGCGGTCGGCATTGGCGACTACTTTAATCTTTCGCAAAGCAACATCATGAACCTGGAAAGCGTGCTGCGCGATCCGCGCTACCGTAGCACGACCTTCGTCATGATCCATGGCGGCTATCCGCTGGAGCGAGAAGCCGTTTGGCTCGCCGCCATGAAGAATGTTTACCTGGATTCCTCATTCGGCGAACTCGCCCAATACCCCGCGGCTTTTAAAGACACGCTCAAGATGTGGCTGGAAACCTTCCCGGACAAGATCACTTTCGGTACAGACTGTTTCCCGTACAATGAAGTCCTGGGCGCGGAAGAAAGCTACTGGCTGGGCGCGGAATCGTCGCGCACGGCCCTGGCTGCGGCGCTCGCCGAGATGATCTCTGAGAACGAAATCACCGAAACCCGGGCCCTCGAACTAGCCCACGGGTACCTGCATGACAATGCGGTGAAGTTGTACGGAGACAAGGTCCACTGAAATCGGTGGACATACTTCAAAACTCGAGACGATCCGAATGCCCAAGAAACTGAAGACTAAGGCTGCTGCTGGCAGAAAGGCAACACAGGCAAAGTCCCACGTGGGTGCTCAACGCTCTGTGGCCAAACGCGTGGCCGGCAAGCTCCAACACCGGTACATCCCGTGGAACACCATCCCGCTCGAGGATCTGAACCCGCTGCTGCAGCGGCAGTTCGTCGTGGGGCAAGAACTTATGTTGGCGCGGGTGCTCCTGAAAAAAGGCTGCATTGTCCCCGAGCACAGCCATCACAACGAACAGCTTACTTATATTCTCGAAGGGGCGCTGAAGTTCTGGATCAACGGCAAGGAGATCGTGGTCCACGCGGGGGAAGTTCTCTGCATTCCCGCGCATATGCCGCATAAAGCCGAGGCTCTCGAAGATACTGTTGACCTCGATGTCTTCAACCCTCCGCGCGCCGATTGGATTAACAAAACGGATCAATACCTGCGAGGGCAGAAGTAATCTCTTCCATGCCTTCTCCCACCATTTCTGAAAAAGGTTCCGAACCCACCCTGCCGCAGGCCACCTTTCGGTTCCGCTGCATCGGCTGCGCTTGGGTTACCCCTTCCGCCGCCCAGGATTTTCGTTGCTCGCAATGCGGTAACTTACTCGAGATCACCGATCCCGCTTGGAGATCCGGCAGCTTTCAGGCCTCCGCGCTGAAATCCCTCTGGCGTGACCGGCGCTCCTCGAACGCATCGCTCGATCGCAGCGGTGTGTGGCGATTCCGCGAGCTTCTCCCCGCCCCCCAGTCCGTGCAAAACGTCATCACTCTGCGCGAGGGCAACACTCCCCTCTACGACCTGCCTCAGTCGTCCCGCATTACTGGCGTCAATCGTCTTTACGGCAAGCATCAAGGCATGAATCCAACCGGTTCATTCAAGGACGCCGGGATGACCGTCGCCGCCACCTTCGCCCGCCAGGCCGGATACCGCTGGGTGGCTTGCGCCTCCACCGGCAACACTTCCGCATCGATGGCGGCCTATGCTGCCCGCGGTGGCATGTGCAGTCTGGTTCTCGTGCCCGAAGGAAAGATCTCGTGGAGCAAGCTCTCGCAAGCGCTCGATTACGGTGCATTGACCTGCCAGCTTCGCACCGACTTCGATGGCTGCCTGCGCCTGCTCCAGGAACTGGTGCAGCGCGCTCCTGTCTACCAGTTGAACTCCATCAATCCGTTCCGCCTCGAAGGACAGAAAACTCTCGCGCTTGAATTGCTGGAGCAACTCGACTGGCAGCCGCCCGACCACATCATCGTGCCCGGCGGCAACCTGGGCAACAGTTCCGCGATCGGCAAGGCCTTGCTGGAAATGCTCGAAATTGGCCTGATCCCGCGCCTGCCGAAGTTATCCGTGATTCAAGCCGAGGGCGCCAACGCGCTGGTTCGCACGCTACGCGAAGCTGGGGGCAAACATCTCGTCAGCGTGCAGGCGGAAACTCGCGCTACCGCAATCCGCATTGGAAATCCCGCTTCGTGGCAAAAAGCCGTGAATGTGCTCCAAGCCACCGGCGGCGCCTGCGAACAGGTAAGCGAACTCGAGATTGCACAGGCCAAAGCCGAAATCGGCGCCGAAGGCATCGGCTGTGAGCCGGCCTCCGCCGTCACTCTCGCTGGTCTAAAGAAACTGGTCAAGCAGGACTTCGTGAAACGGGATGAAACCGTAGTCCTCGTGCTGACCGGAAGTCTGCTCAAGGATCCCGACTTCACCATGGAATTCCATCGCGGCGACCTGTTCAAAGGCACTGTGCTCGAAAGCGAAAGCGTGAAGCTGGATCGGTTCCGTCACCCTCCCGTTGTCCTCGATGCCACCTTGGAGGCCGTGATCCGAACCTTGGAACAGGCGGAGAAATCCGACCCGACGCACTCTAATGTCTAAGAACGAGAACAACAGGAATAAGAAGAAGAGATCCGGGCAAGCCCCACTGCATCTCGCTCTCCCAGCCACTTCGGCCAATCTAGGCCCGGCCTTCGACGCCGCTGCCCTGGCCATGGATCTCTACATCACCATCGATGCCCGCCCTGCTCCCAGCTTCTCTATTACCGCCAGCGGACGCGACCCTGAGATCTGCGGCGCTGTGGAGAATCACCTTATCCTCACCACCTACGCCGAGATCCTGCAAGCCCAGGGCGCAGACGTCATCCCTTTATTTCTTCGCATTAAGAACGACATCCCCATCGGCAAAGGTTGCGGCTCATCCGCCGCGGCTCGCCTTGCTGGCATTGCTTTGGCCAATCATTTCGGCGGTCTCCGCTGGACCGATGCCCAGATCATCGGGGAAGCTTCCCGCCGCGAGCAGCATTCCGATAACGCCTCCGCCTGCTGGATGGGAGGTCTCACCGTTGCTCGTATGTTCTCTTACGCCGGGGCCCAGGTGGTCGGCATCCACCCAAAAGGGAAGTGGCCTCTGCTCCTTGCCATCCCGGAAGAGGCACTGTCCACCGAAAAAGCCCGCCGCGTGCTCCCGGCGCAGTATTCTCGAGCCGATGCCGTCGCGAACATCCAGAACTCGATGTTCCTGCTTGCGGCCTTCACCCAAGGGCGTCACGACCTGCTCTCATCGGCTCTCGAAGACCGCATCCACCAGCCTTACCGCGCTCCATTCTGCCCCTTGCTTCCGGGTTTGCAGGAAATGGCAGGGAAGCCAGGCATCCTCGGGGTGGCCCTTAGTGGCGCTGGTCCGTCGGTCATCGTTTTTCTCGATCCCGGCTCTTCCGCTCAGAAAACGCGAAAGTCCGTTGCGGCCCACCTAGCCCGCATCGGACTCAGCGCCGAGTTGCTCCTCACCTCCATCACCCCACGCGGCGCTCGCCGCTGAACACGCGAACACAGGGATACTGAATCCTACAGCCCTCGAAAGGACTTGCATTCGCCGACGCCTATGATAAAGTGCTCGCCCAGACGCCACTAAAGTGGCATTTACCCGGCCAGCTCTTTCCGATATGTTTCGCTTTCCTCCAAAACAGAAACTTTACCGTGGCGTATGTGTTTAGGGAAGCAGCACGGGGCGCAGCTTCTTTGGAAGCTTGAGCTACGTTTCTTTGAGGATGAGTTAAGGAATGAAGCCGAAGATGCAGTACCAAGTCCAGCCACGGGAGATCGTCGTACACCGCAGTGAGCAGGTCCGGGTCCGTGAGGAGATCCAGAATTTTCTCCAGGCTCTCGATTCCTATCCCGCCCGCGTCGCCAAGGAACCTGGCATCAGCTTCCACCAGCATCTTTGCAGCTTCTTCGCGCCGGCTCACGACGAGCGCCACGGCAGCCGCTTCCGTCGGCAGTGATCGGCTTAAAGCCCTCAATCTAACGGCTGGCCGGCGGTGTGATGCCGTTCATACGCAGGTACTCCACCATCTGTCCGTAATGATCGAAACCGTGGGCTGCAACGCTCGTCGCCACCCCCAGGCGCGTCACCGATCCTTCTCCGAATGGGCTTTTTAGTGGTTCCACCAGGTTCTTGTCATTGATCGTCTTGACCGCCTTGTGTACGTAGGCAAACGACTCTTTCAGGTAGTTCAGAATCTCCGCCTTTGTNNGTCGGCGCGAATCCGAACTTGTCTTCGGGCATGGCCTCCGCCGCCGGAACAAACTCGCGCTCGAGATTCGAAACCGACCCGTCCAGGACCTGCGTGACGGTCCGATGTTCGTCTTTGGCTTTGTTCTCCTGGGCAGCACAAACGGTCGCCACAGCCAGCGCGCAGAGTGCAAGACAGCTAAGTTTCTTTCTCATGATGATTCCTCCGTGTTCCATTGAAATTCTCAGTCGCACCTTTATTCTTGAACGCGACCAGACAACTAGCCGGAAGGGGTGGGCGCCGAAGCCGCAGTCTCCCCAAAAGGCCACTCCCCGCTCCTCCACGCACGAATCATATAAATCGCGAGCCCCGCCAGCAAAATCACCGCCGCGTACCGTATTTCTTTCTGCCAATTCACGCGATTAAACAAGATGAAGAGAAATCCCGCAATCGCCACCAGCGCAGGCACAGGATACAGCCACATGCGAAACGGCCGCGGCGCCTCCGGCTGCGTCACCCGGAATACTATCAGCCCAATCGCCTGTACCAAGAACTGCAGGATAAGGCGAATCACCACCAGCGCGGCGATCGCATCCCGCAGTCGCAGAAAGCAGAAGGCTGCTGCCACTACGCCCAGGGCCAGCAGCGAGATATGCGGAAAGCGATACACTGGATGCACTTTGGCAAATGCCCGGAAGTAGTTCCCGTCCAGGGCGGCCGCATAAGGTACTCGGGAATACCCCAGCATCAGCGAGAAGACCGATGCAAACGCGGTCACGATTACCAGTCCCGTTACCAACCGCGCTGCCCACAGCCCATAGATCCTCTGCATAAATAACGACACTACATACAATCCGCTGTTGTTATGCCCCGCCTGCAGCATCTCCCGCCAGGGAACCACGGCCAAAATGCAGAGGTTCATCAATAGATATAGACCGGCCACCAGCAGAATGGAAAGCAGCAGAGCCCGCGGAATGTTCCGCGTCGGATCTTTTATTTCATCGCCCAGATAGCAGACGTTGTAGTAGCCCCAGTAGTCATAGGTGGCCACCAGAAGGGCGCCACCCAACCCGGTGAAGAACGCGGGCGAGAGCGTGAAGGCGCCGGGAGGAAAATCAAAGGCGCGAGCGGCGTTGAAGTGTGTGAGCCCGGCGAAGATGATCCATCCAATCGTCGCCATCACGAGGACCCACAACACCTTCGAGAGCCGGCCGATGACCGTTATCTGCCGATAGAGAAGAAAGACTGTGAAGTAGCAGATGACGATCGCTACCGCCGTTCCCGGCGTCACAATCCAGCTCACCTGAAGTGTTCCTGACCATGGGATGGGAAGAGCCGCAGTGTGCGCGGCATAAACCGTCTCCAGACTTGGCCAGTAATAGGCAGCGTAGCCGGCCAGCCCGATGCACCCAGTAGCAATCGAAAGCGGCGCGCTGAAGGAGAGTTGCCAGATAAACAGAAACGAAATCAGCCGCCCCCATTTTCGCGGCCCATAAATCTCGCTGAGATAGCGGTACGATCCGCCGGAGCCCGGGAACGCCGCGCCCAGCTCTGCCGACACCAGCCCGTCGCACACCGCCAACAGCGCTCCCGCGATCCATCCCAGCATAGCCTGCGGCCCGCCCATTGCGCTCAGCACCAGTGGCATGGTGATGAACGGCCCCACGCCGATCATGTCAATCATGTTGAGCGCAGTCGCGCTCCCCAGGCCCATGCCGCGGATGAGGCCGTGCGAATTAACCTCTGGTTTGATTGGAGAACCCATGCGTAGGTCGGATCACGCACCCGGGAACGAACTGCTGACGGCAATTTCGAACGCGACCGGGTTCATCGAAAACTGGCCACTGCCCACTGCCCACTGATCACTGTTTCTCATGCCCCGCACTCAACAGATTCACATAGAGCCGCACTGCTCCCGGCACTCCGGCCGGCAACTGCCGGAAGAATGCGTATCCCGTGTAGATATAAGTTCCCTTGCCGTATTGCGCCCGCAACAATCCGCCCTTCTGCGCGTCCTCACCCGGATCGTGACAAGAAAGTAGCGGTTTGAAATGCTCATCCCATTTGTCCATGAAATAGAGTCCGCGTTCCTGCACCCAGCCGTCAAAATCGCGAGCCGTGATCTCATTCGGATAGTGAAACACTCCATCCGCCGGCGCCAGAATCTGCACCGGAGCTTCCTCCACCGAGACCCGCGCCCGGCTCAGTTCCGCCGGATACGGCGTAAGGTGCCCGCTGTTAAGATCTCCCACGCCGGCGTTGTACTGCACCACCAGCGTTCCGCCTGCCGCAACAAAGTCGAGCAGCTTCTTGTTATTCGTCACGACATCTTTCTGCGTATCGTAAGCACGGATCCCCAGAACGATTGTTCCGTACCCACTCAATTCTGCGCTTGCCAGTTTCTCCGGTGCAATCAACGTCACGTCCATCCCCACCTGCTTAAGCACCGTGGGAATGTCATCGCCCGCACCCATGATGTAGCCAATCTTCAAATCATGCGGCGCTTTCACGTCGACAATGCTCACCCGCTGCACTGCCGGCTGATAATAGTAGAAGCTGCCCAGGTCTTCCCGCGTGACGAGCGTGTAGCCCTCGCTGAACTTCTCGCCGACCGCCTCCAGCACAGCCCGAATCTTCGCTCGTCCTTCCTGCAAGCCGGCAGGGAAGACCTTGAACTGGAAATCCTGCTTCTCTCCACGCCGTGTGAACTCCACCGCAAGCTGCGCCGGTTCCGATCTCCAGCCCCCCGGCAGTTCCAGACGCAACACGCCCCGCTGCTCGCGATTCAGATTGCTGGTCACGCCCACGGTCACCGTCGAGCTCGCACCATTATGCGTCGAGATCACCTGCGTCCCCGGTTCCAGCGCAACCGAAAACGCCGGAACCACGGCCACCGGACGAGCGCGCTCCGTCCCGGCATCGTCCACAAACCGCGCCACCACGGTCGCGCCAATGCCGTTCTTCACTGCCGCCTCGCCCGCCATCGAATACTCCACCCGAGCCTGCAGCATGGGAGGCGGGAACGGGAGCGTCGCATACTTCTCGTCGTCGATGTGATTCACGCTCTCCGTCTCCGGATCATCGCGATGCCAGTATGGCCGCGTGTATGCCGCATCCTTCGGCACTCGTAGTCGAAAAATCGCCCGCTCGTGGTCTCCCGGTGGGATGGCGACCCGTCTCATCTTGTCAGAAATCGTTCCCCAACCCTCCGGCACCTCCAGCTTCAACCCGTCAATGAACACGTGGTCTTTCGATCCATTATGAAGATCCACTGCGACCAGAAACTCCTGCCCGGGCGAGACGGTCGTCAACGCGTCCGCCTCTTTCTTCGTGGGTTCCTTCACCGGTTCGCCCTCCGGCCCCGCCCGCGAAACGACCGTCGCCTCCAGTGTCACATTCAGAGCCTCATTCAGCGCTGTCTCCGCCTGCTCTCGCTTCTCCTCTAATCGCGCTAGCAGATCTGCCTTCGCCACCACCTCCAGAGTGCTCTTGCTCACTTCCGCCCGCGCCCGCTCCAACCCGGCCACAGCTCCCACCAGAGGCGCCGCGGCTGCGGACGAATCGGTCCCCTTCGCCTTCTCACTGGCGTCGATAACCTCGCCCGCAATTGCGGATAATTCCTGACGCAACCGCGGGACCTTCGATTCTTCCGTTCCCAATCGCGCCGCTAGTCCCGGCAATGACGTATCAATCCCATCAAAGAAATCTTTCTCATGCCCATCTTTATCCAGCTTCGCAGGCTCTATCGAATCCACCAGCTTGTAGAACGTAAACCGGTCTCCCGGATCCACATTCCAGTTCGCCGCTCCCTGCGAGAGCTGATGCCGCAATCCCTGCATGGCAAATTGCACATACGAGCCGCCCAGGTCCTCGCTCGGCTCACCGGTATTCAGTTTTACCGTCCAGTTCGCATCCGGACACGTCATCGCCCCAAACCCGCACACATTGCCGATGTAAAGCTTCTTCGCTTGCCACGGCCGCAGTCCCTGTACGAGCTGCTCGGGAAATCGCTTTGGATCGGCGGCTGCCCGAAACGCTTCTCTCGTCAGGATGCTTGAGGCCTGGTGATGCCCGTGCCCATCGCGCTCTGTCCCGGAAAACCGTGCAACCAGCACATCCGGACAAAAGGTGCGAATCACCCGCACCATATCCCCCAGCGCCACATCGTGCCCGCCCCACTTTGCAAACGTCTCTTCAGGATTTTTCGAGAATCCAAAATCAGCCACGCGCGAAAACCGTTCCTGCACGCCGTAATACTCGTCCGCCGCCAGCAGTTCTTCCGTTCGCAGCACGCCCAGCACATCGGACAGATTGCTGCCGACCTTATTCTGCCCACCCTCGCCGCGGTTCAGCGTCATCAACAGCACGCTCGCACCCCGCCCGCGCGATTCCAGCGTCAGCATCCCGCCATCTTCGTCATCCGGATGCGCCACCGTCTGCATCAGACGCGCCGTCGTCCCCAGTCGCCGCAACTCCAACCGCAAGCCGAGCTTTCCTTGATCTTGCGGAAGTGCGGGAGGAGTTCCTTGATAAGGGAGTTGCTCAAAGGCAGTAGCCAGTGCCGGTGGATTTTCAGCAACTGGTGCTCCTGCAACCGGATGTGCGGAGTTTTCCCCCGTCCGCTGCGGCGAAGCCATCAGCACGATCGGAAACACCAAAAGGATCAATAAAGATGGAGTGTGGGCGCGCGCTGCTGTCACAAAACGCCGTAAGAGCCGCTCCAACCGCCCCAGGAGATTGCCAGATCCCGAATATTTCACCCTACAAGGATGGGGCCGAACCCCGGTCGGACGCAAATTCTTTCCCCCTAAGTTCCCCTGAAGATTTAAGCGGCATTCTCGTATCGAAGACGGATATCAGCTAATCCACAGGGCTTACGCGCACCCGCAGAGTTCGGGGTACAAAGAAATACGCTAACAGAGCCCCAACCAGCAGTATCCCCGCAATCAGGTACAAGGCAGCAGAGGGATCAGAAGAAAAGTGTTTCGCCCAAATCGGAATATTGGGCCCAACATAGCCACCCAAATTACCCACCGAGTTCACGATGCCAATCCCGGCGGCCGCGGCGGTCCCGGCTAAGAACGCCGACGGCAACGGCCAGAACAATGGCATGGATCCAATCACTCCCAAGGTACCCACGGACAAGAAAATTATCGCTAACACCGGATTGGACGCGAACACTCCGCTCAGAACTAGACCGACGGCTCCGGCCGCAACATTTGCCACATAATGCAGCCGCCGCTCTCCGGTTTGGTCCGAATGATTGCTCAGCAGAATCATCCCGATCACGGCCACTCCATACGGTATCGCGGTGATCAAGCCAACCCGAAGATAACCTTTCAACCCAAACGCCTTCACAATCGTGGGCAGCCAGAATGCAATGCCGTACAAGCCAATCATCAAAGTGAAATAGATCCCGCACAGCACCCAGACTTTCCCGCTGGTGAAGGCGTCCTTCAGTTTATGCTCGGTTTTATGCTTGTCCTCAGCTTCGAGGTTATGCGCCAGCAATGCTTTTTCCTCGAGCGTTAGCCACTTCGCCTCTTCAATACTGCTGTCGAGATAGAAGATCACCAAAAAGCCAACCAGAATCGAAGGGATGCCTTCCGACAAGAAAAGCCACTGCCACCCCGCCAATTTCATCGCGCCGGAAAGCACATCCATAATCCAGCCAGATACGGGATTGCCGACCACCCCCGAGACAGCGATCGCCGCCACAAACCAGGCGGTCCGTGTCGACCGGAGTTTCGAGGGATACCACAAGGTCAGATAAAAAATCACCCCCGGGAAGAACCCGGCCTCGGCCAGGCCCAGCAGAAAGCGCATGCCATAAAAAGACCGTTCACCTTTTACGAAGATCATGCACGCAGATATGACGCCCCAGGAAATCATGATCCTGGCAATCCACATGCGCGCCCCGAATTTCTTCAGCAGCACATTGCTGAAAACTTCGAAAAAGAAATAACCAATGAAGAAAATACCGGCGCCAGTGGCGAATGCCGCGTCGCTCATCGACAGGTCTTTCAGCATCTGCAGCTTGGCAAACCCCACGTTGACCCGGTCGAGATACGCCAGAATGTAGCAAAGAAAAAGGAAAGGCACGATGCGCACGTCAACCTTGCGGTAAGTTCGCGCCTCACTTTCCTCGGCTGCCATAATCTCCAGGCCTCCTCTTCTTGAGTTCTCCGGTTCAACTTAGACAGCGAGTGAAAAGAGCAGAACCGAGACCGACAACTGGGCACTGACGAAGTGAGCCGGGAAACGAAAACTGCTCTACTGTCCCCGACCTTCCTTCAGTGTTTCCTGACACGCGCTCCCCGCCGTCAGCACCTCGTTGAAAGCCGTCTCCTTGCGCAAGTCTTTCAGCAGTGGATCTCCCAGCAGGGCCGAATACGCGCAATAATTCTGTTGCACCGCTGCTTTCAGCAAACGCAATGCGGCCTCTTTCTGCCCGCAATACGCCATCAGCGCCCCCACGTGATACCACGCCTCCGGGTCGGGTTCCGTCATCGCCGATGCTTCCGCTTCGCGCACAATCCGCTCCATGTCGCCAGGCCGCTGCGCCGCCGTGCATGCCGCCAGCAGCTCCCGGTGGTAGGCGGGAGCCTTCGCTACATTCTTCACACTCTCGCGCGCCAATGTCACATTCCCCGCAGCCAGATAAACATAAGGCGTCACCCATGCTGCCCATTCCGAGCCCGCGTCCAGGTGCACAAAATCCATCGCCCGATCCGTCTGACCCAGCTCCAGAAATGCCCACGCACACGACCTGAAATCAAAGTTTCCAGGGTCCAGCGATCGGGCGGCATTGCACTCTTGGGTTGCCTTCTCCTGCATGCCCGCATAACGCAGCACAAAGCTGAGCGCGAAATGTGCATCCGCACTTTGCGGCCGTCGGCGCACCAAATCTGTCGCCGCATCATAAGCCCGGCCCAGTTCGCCCCGTTCCACGCGGTTCGTGATTAGATGGCTCGCCGCCAACATCCGGTTCGGGTCCAGGGAGATTGCCCGCTCGAAAGCGGCATTCGAGCGCTGGAACATCACCTCGCCGCCTCCGCCGAAATACGAATCGTAATAGCACCGGAGCCCCAGCGCCTCCCATGCCGGCGCGTAGCCTGGGTCTTCTCCTACCACGTGTTCCAGTACCGCAATCGCATCCTTATTGGGTTCGGGATCATGAGGCAAGGCCAGGCTATGCAGGTAAAGGTCGTAGGCCTCTTGACTCTTCGGACGCGAGGCCGTGGTCAAAGTTCCTCCCGCGACGCCCAGTGCGGCCAACAGCCCCTGCTGCACCTGCGTGCTCAGTTGTCCCTGCAACGAAATCAAGTCATTCACGGATGCGGAAGCGCTCCCTTGCCACAGCAGCCGGTCATTGGACACGTCGATCGCTTCCAGCGTCACCGTCAACTGTTCGCCCTGCCGCATAAAGTGCCCGGTCAGCAGCTTACCTACGTGCAATTGCTGCCCCACCTTGTGGGGATCCAGGTCTGATTCCACATACTTCCTCGTCACCGACGAAGGCCGCACGTCCAGCGAACGCGAATACGTCAACACGCTGGTTAACTCGTCCGCGAGTGCGAAGCGCAAGTAATCGACGCTGAAATCGCCGTTCATATTCTGCAGCGGCAACACCGCAATGGCATTCTGCTGCTCTGCGTTCGCCACCGACCGGTGTTTCAGCCAATACGCTCCCACGGCCGCCAGAACCGTCACCAGCAGAGCCAGGGTTCCCAACAACAGCCAGAACTGCCACTTGCTCCCCGTTCGTCCAAACGTATTGCTCGCAACCCGCAATTTCGCGGTGTGAAATCCACTCTTCAGCTGCCCCGACTCCGTCTCACGCTTTAGCTGCTGCAGATCCGCCTTCATCTGCGTAGCACTCTGGTACCGCTCTTTGCGGTCTTTCTCCATCGCCTTGCCGATGATGCCCTCCAACTCCACCGGCACCTTCGGATTCAATTCTCCCGGTGGAACTGGCTTATCATGCAGCACAGCATCCAGCGTCAGCAGTGAGTTTTTGCCCGTGAACGGCTTCTTGCCGGTAGACATCTCATACATCACCACGCCGAACGAAAACAGGTCGCTGCGGAAATCGATTTCCTCGCTCCTCGCCTGCTCCGGCGACATATACACCGCCGTCCCTGGAATCACTCCTATCGCGGTCAACGACTGGTCCAGAGCCATCCCATCGCTGTCGGTCCCGACGTTGTGCAGCAGCTTGGCCAGCCCGAAGTCCAGCACCTTCACCTGCCCGCTTGGGGTCAGGAAAATGTTTGCCGGCTTGATATCCCGATGCACGATCCCCTTGGCATGCGACGCCGCCAGCGCGTCCGCTACCTGGATGCTGATGTCGAGCACCTTTTCCATCGCCATCGCCTGTCCCGAGATGCATTGCTTCAGGCTTTCGCCCTCCAGCTTCTCCATCACGATGAAGGGATGCCCGTTGTTATCCTCAATACTGTGGATCGTGCAGATGTTGGGATGATTCAGCAGCGACGCCGCCCTCGCCTCCCGCCCGAAGCGTTCCAGCGATTTGGGGTCGCCCGCAAGATTTTCCGGAATGAACTTCAGCGCAACGTGCCGTCCCAGCTTAAGGTCTTCCGCCTCGTAAACCACACCCATGCCACCACCCCCGAGTTTCCCCAGGATGCGATAGTGGGACACTGTCTGGCCAATCATGTGAAGACGAAGCTCCCGACCGCGGTAATGTTAGGCTCCGCTGGCGACTCCGGTCAACTGGCGCGCGCCCAGCCGCACATGCCGGATTACTTCCGCACGGTTTCTCTGAAACTGCGCTTCCTGAGCCCAACGTCGCGTTCCCGAACTGAGAACCAGCCTGCCCTTTTGTGTGCGTATTCTGGTTCCAAGTCGCGCTGCGAGGGCTACTATGGAGCTAGCAACACCGAAACACCGAGGCGGGCCCTGGTATGGCGCGGATGTCTGGGAACTATTCTCCTAATGTACAAGAAGCCATCCGGCGTCGGGCCACTGAACTTTACCGGCAAGGCGGCGCGGTCGAAGGCCACGACGAAGACAACTGGTACCAGGCCGAAGCCGAGATCCTTCGCGAACCTGCCACTAACCTCGTTCGCCGCGCCGTCGTCGTCAACGTCCAAGGCGTAGTCTACACCGGGGAATACGAATCCACCTCCGCCGATGGCTACACTCCCGGGGAATGGAAACCAGGCGAGGCCATTCCCGTTCGCGTCGCCGGCGACAAACTCTACCTTCGCCGCCGCAACGGACGCGAACTCCAAACCACCATCATCAAAAGAATCGGCTAAGACAACATCGGATTACGTTTTGTCCTCCTGAGCGGAGGTGACTGTTTTCGCGGGCGAACCAATCATGCAGTCGAAAGCCTGCCCTGAGCTTGCCGAATGGGATCCGCACGTCCGGCACTGCCCTCGGCTTCGAAGGCATTTCCACCACCGCCTCGCGTGTCTTCTACTCTCCCACCCACAGTCCCGCCGACGCTCCCACCCACTCCATATCCCTATTGTGATCTACACCCATCATCAAACCCCGTCCCATGCGGATAATCGTCAGTACCGCCTGCAACTTCTCCAGCCACACATACATTACCCGCACTTCCGCCTTCGTCGGGCCAAATGGAGTCTCGATCACCGGCTCAAAGTGCAACCGCTCCTGCAAAATATATTCCGACCGCTTCTCCGCCGGAATCGCTTCGATATCTTCTTTCTTCGGCGCAATCACCACGCCCAACCCGGCGAACGAATACAGGGGCTTCAGCGCATAGTTCTCCAAGTCGTCAGGAATTCGCTCCAGCCGGTCCAGAAACCACGTTTTCGGCACTGACTCATGCCGCAGATACGGAATCGAAAACTTGCTGA
>PMXH01000362.1 GCA_003165855.1 Acidobacteriaceae bacterium
CGCTGTGGAATACCGGCTACTTCGAGGATATTCGCTTCACCCGCGAGCAGACCCCCAAGGGCTGGCGGTTGATTATCCAAGTCAAAGAAAAGCCAACCATCCGCGAAATCAATTACGTAGGCCTCAGTTCAGTCTCCACCAGTGACGTGCTGGACCGCTTCAAGGAGGCGAAGGTTGGGTTGACGGTGGAGAATCAGTACGACCCGACGAAAGTCAAGAAGGCGGAAGTGACCATTAAGGGCCTGCTGGCAGAACACGGCCGGCAGTTTTCCACGATTCGGACGGAAATACGGCAGATTCCTCCGGCTGCCATCGGGATCACGTTCGTGGTCAAAGAGGGCCCGAAGGTCAAGGTGGGCAAGATCAAGTTCGAAGGCAACAAGAACGTGAAGACGCGAATCCTGCGTTACGCCATGAAGAACTTGCGGCCCATCGGCGTCCCGCACTCGATCTTTCTGGAAGACATATTCGCCAGAACCTACGACGCCACCAAGCTGGATGAAGATACGGAACGGGTCCGGAGCGAATACCAGAATCGCGGCTATTTCAAAGTCATCGTGAACGAGCCCAAAACGCAAATTCACGACACCGGGCACCAGGGCATCCATATCCCGTTGTTGCAGGGCGGCCGGGGCAAGTCCGTCGACATTACCATGCCGATCGACGAAGGAGACCGTTACACCCTGGGTTCGATCTCGTTCAAGAATAATAAGGCGGTGTCGAACACTAAGGCGCTGCGGGGCCTCTTTCCAATCAAGGACGGAGACGTTTTCAGCAAAGAGAAAGTGGCCAAGGGTCTGGAAAATCTGCGTAAGGCCTATGGCGAGCAGGGCTACATCAACTTCACCTCAGTGCCTGAAACCAGGTTTGACGACGAAAAGAAACTTATCTTTCTTGATGTTGACGTGGACGAAGGGAAGCAGTTCTACGTCCGCCGCATTGAGTTTACGGGCAATACTACGACTCGTGACCGGGTGATCCGGCGTGAGATCGCCCTGGAAGAAGGCAACATCTACAACTCGCGTCTTTGGGAGTTGAGCTTGTTGCGCCTGAACCAACTGGGATACTTCGATCAGCTGAAGCCCGACGACCCCAACATCACCGACCGCAAGCTGGACGAGAAAGACGGACTAGTTGACCTTACCTTGAAGATCAAGGAAAAGGGCAAGAACAGCATCGGCCTGAATGGCGGCGTGAGCGGACTGGAAGGCGCCTTTATCGGCATCAACTACGCGACCAACAACTTCCTTGGTCTCGGGGAAACGCTCTCGGTTCAGGCCAGCGTTGGCAACCTGGCGCGCAGCATCCGGTTCGGCTTCACTGAACCGTATATGTTTGACAAGCCGTTGCAGTTCGGTTTTAACGTATACGACCAGAGGACCAGCTACAACCAGGCGCGGCAACTCTCCATCTTCCGCGGTCAGACTCTGGATTTGCCCAACACCGTGCTGCAGAACCTGCAAAATTACACGCAGGCGAGCGCCGGATTCACGACCTCGCTGAGCTATCCTCTCCATCGTTCCTTCAAGCGGGTGGGAATCACTTACTCGTTCGATCGGTCGTCACTGGCGGCGATAAGCTCGGCGTCGAAGAATCTATTCGAGTTCCTGGCGTTCCGCGGGATTTCCGGGCCCAATGCGCTGGAAGGAATCATCACCAGCAAGATCTTTCCCAACTTCTCCTTCAACACCATCGATAGCCCGATCTCGCCGCACCACGGACAGCAGTTCACGTTGGGAGCGGAATTCGCCGGGTTGGGAGGCACGGTGCGCTCGGTTCGACCGATCGTGCAGTACAAGCGGTTCATTCCGGTGCAGAACCGCCGCAACGCATTGGGATTCAACATTCAGGGATCTTTTATCAGCGGCTGGGGTGGCTTGGTTGCGCCTCCGTTCCAGCGCGCTTATATGGGTGGGGAGAACGATCTGCGCGGGTTTGACATCCGCTCGGTGTCTCCGGTGGCGTTTTTGCCCAACGTCGGCTCGATCGTCCTGACGAATCCGGACGGAACTCCGGTCCTAAAGAACGCACAAAACCCCGCTTTGGGGAATCTGACCATACCGATTCCGGTGGACCAGATCACGTTCCCGGGCGGCGACATGAGCATCGTCACCAACTTCGAGTACCGCATTACGATCTACGGACCGGTGGCTCTGGCTCCTTTCATGGACGCGGGTCTCGATCCCATTTTGCGTTCGTCGCAATTGCAGATTGCCTCGGAGCAATACGACCAGGTCATCGGCCAGTTTTTTGGATGTCCTGCCCAAGATCAGGCGACGGCTACGGCGACCGGTACCGGCTGCACGCCAGGGAGTCTTTTGAATCCACTGCCTTCCGATAGACTGCACGTGCTGGGATCGACCAACTGGAGACCAAGGATGTCCACCGGACTTGAGCTCCAGATGTTTCTGCCGGTGATCAACGCGCCCTTCCGAATCTATTGGGCCTACAACCCGCTGCGGCTGGATAACCCGGCGAATCCGCCGATTCCGATCACGCGTTCCATGTTCCCCGCNNTGCGCGAGCCGCGCAAGACTTTCCGTTTCACGGTGGCGACGACATTCTAAGACGACGTTCTTTGAGCGGTGACGGTACGCGGCGGAGTTTGACGGCGGCTGAGCAGGCTCTCTATAATGACGTTGATCCACGCCATTGCAGAAAGTTGACCAAGGGTGGACGACACGTCCGCAACCCCGGCGTGTGACGCTGGCAATTGAGTGCGCCTTGTCTGATGGTGTCTGACGCGGCCGGTTGAAGCAAGACGAAGAAGCTCGAGACGAAGACCTCGCGAGTTTGTCCCAGTAAGTTCGTCCCGGTAAGCGCGGCGCAGCGTTGCCTGAAAAGGTAATCTGAGTTCATTCCCGGAAACATCTTTACCGGAACCATATTCACCGGAACTAATGTTCCAAGGAGTTTAAGCGATCCAATGACAAGCAAGTTCCTGCGGTCTGTCCTGGCCATTGCGGTTCTCTCGATGATTGTCGGATTGACGATTTCCGCATTTGCCCAAACCGGTAGCGCGGCTGCTCCAGCGGGTGGCGCCAGTGCGCCCGCAGCCCCGGCGACCTCCACACCCATAGCCACTGGAACCGGCAGCAAGCTGGGGACCATTAACATTGAGCAAGCTGTGGTCGGCAGCAACGAAGGCCAGCGCGACTTTGAGGTTCTGCGCAAGAAGCTGGAGCCGAAGCAAAACGAACTGAAGCAGCAGAACGACGAGCTCGAGAGTTTGCAGAAGCAATTTCAGACTCAGAGCGATAAGCTGAACGACGACGCCCGCGCCACCCTGCAGAAGCAGATCGAGACCAAGAAGAAATCCTTCGATCGCGCCGTACAGGACGCACAGGAAGATTTTCAGAATCAGCAGAAGGAGATTTTCCAGCGCATTCTGCAGAAGATGGCGCCGGTGATCGTGAAGCACGCGCAGGGGAGCGGCTTTGCCATGATCGTGGACACTTCGAATCCGTGGCCGCAAAGCCCGATCCTGTGGTATGGCGAACAAGGCGACATTACCAAGGCGGTCGTGGACCTCTACAACACGCAGTCCGGCGTGCCGGCTCCAGCCGCTTCTGGAGCGGCGACCAAGCCTGCAGGCCCAAGGCCAGCGGCCGGGACAACTCCGAAGCCGGCGGCTCCGAAGTCAACTGAACCACCTAAGTAGCGACTGACGACACCGCGTGTGTCGGAAAAGTTCCAGAAGGCCGCGTCCCGCGCGGCCTTTTTTATTTGCTCCGGCTGGTGCCGCGGAGAAGGTTCCGGTGTCCTTAGCATTAACCCGAATTCAACCAGGGAGGACACCATGTTTGAAGCCACAATCGACTCGTCGTGGGACGAGCGTTCACGCCGCGGATTAACCGCTTTGACATCATTTGGCTTGCAGGCCCTCGCGGTCTGCGTGTTGCTGGTCTTGCCTTTGCTCCGGCCGGCGGGCTTGCCTTTGTTCCACTCGTTATCGACGCCGGTCAGTTTGGGACCGTTAGGGGAGCCTCCCGCAGTCAGAGCGCACGCGAGTGCGACCACTGCGGCTGCGCGGAGCAATGCCGCGGACATTACTCTGAGAATGCCTGCTCAAATTCCACATGGCGTACTGAATACCAACGACGATGGGCCGCCACAAGTTGCGGAGTCCAGTACTGGCATCTTCGGGACCACGGGAGGTGGCGACCCGCATGGTGTCCCCAATCTGCTTGGCACCGGTACGCAGCCGGTTCTGCCGGTGGCAGCGCCGCCAGTTGTTGCTCTCGTCCGCCTCTCGCACATGAGTGAAGGAGATCTGATCCGGAAGGTGCAGCCGGCGTATCCTGCACTGGCTCGAAGCGCGGGCATTCACGGGGCAGTCGTGCTGAGTGCGATGATCAGCAAACAAGGAGTCATTGAGAATCTTCGAGTCGTGACCGGCCATCCCATGCTGGTGCCGGCGGCGATTGAGGCGGTTCGCCAGTGGCGATACCGGCCTTACGTCTTAAACAACGAGCCGGTCGAAGTGGAAACTCAGATCACGGTGAACTTTTCACTGGCGGGGAATTGATTGGCAGGATTGAAAAGGCGGCTGAGAAAATCAGGTGGGAGTAGCCCAAGCGTAACCTGAGGGCGCGCGGCGCTCCCGCTATAATCGAGCCCTGTGGCAACAACTGTAGAAACTCTGAGCCGCGTGGCCACGCGCCCCACCTGGGCGGAAGTTTCCCTGGACACTCTGCGGCAAAATTTCCGCGCAGTGGTGAAGCATGCCGGCGCGGACGTGATTGTGTGCGCGGTGGTGAAGGCGGATGCTTACGGCCACGGCGCGGTGGAATGCTCGCGCGCTCTGCAGGCGGAAGGCGCGAAGTGGCTGGGAGTTACGTCACTCGATGAAGCGATCCCGCTGCGCGAAGCGGGCGTCGAGTCTCGAATCCTGTTGATGACGGGTTTCTGGCGCGGGGAAGAGAGCGAGATTGCTCGTCTGCGGCTTACTCCCACGGTGTGGGAGCCGTGGCATATCGAATGTCTGGAGCATGCCGCGGTGTCTGGAGCGGTGCGGCAGGCAGTGCATTTGAAGATCGACACGGGAATGGGCCGGCTGGGAGTGTCGCTGGCTGAGCTTCCTATCGTGCTAAAAGCTCTCAACGCGGCTCCGCATCTGGTTTTTGAAGGGCTGTCGACGCATCTCGCGTCCTCCGAAATTATGGACGCACCTTCGGTGGCGGAACAGGAGCGCCATTTCGAGGAAGCGCAGCGTATCGTGCGGGCGGCGGGTTTCGATCCGAAGTTCGTACACATGGCCAACACCAGCGCGCTGATCTCGCGGCGCGAGACGTGGAGCAATATGGTGCGTCCGGGCATCGCGCTCTACGGCTATTACCTGCCATTCCAGCGTGCAGGACGGGAAGTGAGCGGAGGCACACTGCGGCTTCCGGTGAAGCCGGTGCTAACCTGGAAGACGCGCATTCTCTCCATGCGGGATTTCGCCGCCAATCAGGCTCTGGGGTATGGCGGAACTTACGTGACCAAGGCGCCGGCGCACGTTGCGGTGCTGCCCGTTGGCTACGCCGACGGATACAACCGGCAGCTGTCGAATCGCGGCCGTGTGATCGTCCGCGACCATTACGCACCCATCATCGGCAGCATCTCGATGGACCTTACGCTGGTGGATGTGACCGGGATTCCTGGGATTGCCGTCGGCGATGAGGTGATCTTACTCGGAACCCACGAGGGATTGAGCGTCGATGCGCTCGAACATGCAAGATTGGCGAACAGCTCGCCTTATGAGATTCTCTGCAACATCTCCAAGCGCGTGCCGCGGAAGTACGAAAGCTAGAAACGACGGCTAGGCGCGCTGACGTTCTTTTCTAGCCTCCATGTACTTGCGCAGGACGGCGTTCATCGTGCTCTGGTAGCCCCGGCCATGCTTCCGAAAAAATGTCAGCACGTCTGGATCAATGCGCAAGGTAATCTGCTTCTTGGGTCCGGGCCAGAAGATCGCATTCTTGAAGAAGTCCGGGCCGAGTTCGGGTGCGTCGGAGAAATCTATGTCGGAATCCTGCATGGCGTCAACCCGCTTCCAGTCTGTCCTGGATCGCCTTTTCGTATTCTTTACATTCACGGCGGCTCGCCTTTCTTAGTGATATAACCCGAATCGTTTCCGCGCCACGCTCGACGAAAACCACGTGCGCGATACGGCCTCGGATCATCCCGAGCCCGGTCCAGCGCTTTTCTCCGTAGTCTTCGCGCGTGTCTGGTTCGTAGAAGAGCCCGCCGCGAAACATCTCTTCCGCGTCGGCGAAGTCCAAGCCGTGCTTCTGG
Source organism: Acidobacteriaceae bacterium (assembly GCA_003165855.1). Lineage (GTDB taxonomy): Bacteria > Acidobacteriota > Terriglobia > Terriglobales > Acidobacteriaceae > Sulfotelmatobacter. Next base: position 6,280 of record PMXH01000362.1, read on the forward strand.
AGATTTGCGCGGTTCTTGGCTTCGTCCCATTCAAACTTATCAAATGTCATTGTAACTCCAATCGTAGCTACACGCAAGCGCTCTAGAGCGGACCTACCAAGAATGATCTTCCGCTCTTTCCGCTCTTCTGACTATTCGCCAAAAGTTACCGCGTCTCAATTCATGCAAACATCGCACTCACTCCCGAAGGTTGCACCTACTCTGACCCGCAGATGACGCCTGCCGAATCCAAACCTTCCCCAGTGCCATCCGATGCCCCTTCCTGCGGTTCGCTGCAGGGAGGGTGATTGTCCGTCTAAGCGTTTGTTATCCTCGAAGTACATGCCCTCGCGCTACGCACAATGGATGTACGACTGGGAACACCGGCTTACTTCGGTGGACAACAACCGCGTGGTGCGTCCGTTGGAGTGGGGAGTGGAGTGGGCGCGGGACTGGCCTTGCCGGAATGGGTTGCGTCCGGGGCAGAGCGTGGACGATCCGGCGAAATTCTTTATCGACTTCAACCGGAGAATCGTCGCCGCCAGCGATGAGTTTTATGCGTACACCCGGCCAACCGATTTCAGGCTGGAGAAGCGCGAGGTGCAGGTTTTTTCCACGCGCGAAGTTCCTGACCTGAAGCTTGAAGCGAAGGTGAAGGGAACGTTCGCGGAGTTTCTGCGCTTCACGGCGCCGGTGAAGACGCCATATCCGGAGAACAATTTGGTGAATGCGCGCTGGCTTCCGGCGCGGGGGCGGCGTGCCGTCGTGCTTCTGCCGCACTGGAATGCGGACGCGATTGCTTATGTCAGCCTCTGCAAAGTCTTCAACATGCTGGGGATTGCGGTGCTCCGGCTGAGCATGCCTTATCACGATATCCGCATGCCGGCCGAGATCAGCCGCGCGGATTATGCCGTCTCCGCTAACATCGGCCGCACGCTCGACGCGGTACGGCAGGGCGTGGTGGATGTCCGCTGCTGTCTCGATTGGCTGGAACAGCAGGGCTACAGCAAGCTGGGGATCGTGGGCACGAGCCTGGGTTCATGTTATGCGTTCATCGCGGCGGCGCATGATCCGCGCATTCGAGTGGCGGCGTTCAATCATGCTTCCACTTATGTTGCCGATGTGGTGTGGCACGGACAGTCGACGCGGCACATCCGGCAGGGGATGGAATCGCAAATCACTCTGGAGACGCTGCGACAATCGTGGTTGGCGGTGAGTCCGATGGCGTACTTCAAGCAGTTCTCGCGCTGGCCGCGGAAGTCGCTCATCATCTACGCGAAGTACGATTTGACCTTCTTGCCTGAACTCTCACGGGATGTGGTGAAAGAATTCGAGCGCTACGGACTGGATCACAAAGTTGTCGTGCTGCCCTGCGGCCACTACACCATGGGCGAGACGCCATACAACCTCATGGATGGGTGGCAACTGGCGTCTTTCTTGCGGACGGCGTTTGAGGGTTAGCGGTTCGGCCGGCGATGCCGGTGAAGCTCCGGATGAAGCGGTAGAATGTGGGCATGGCGAGCGTTCACATGCCAGATTCCGAAGCGGTGATGGAGTATCGGCGTGGCGAGTTCCTGATCAGCACCAGCCATGAACGGTTGAGTCTGGATGTGGTCCACGGCTTTCTGACCAATTGCTATTGGGCGAAGGGGATTCCGCGGGACGTGGTAGCGTGGTCGATTGAACATTCGCTGTGCTTTGGCATTTACGACGAATCCCCGCCCTTCGACTCCGCTCAGGGCAGGCTCCTCGCAAGAGAAGCGAGACCCTTCGACGGTGCTGAGGGCAACCATGGGGCACCCGCGCAGGTTGGTTTTGCCCGGGTGGTTAGCGACTTCGCGACCGTGGCTTATCTGGGCGATGTGTTCGTGCTGGAGTCACATCGCGGGCGTGGATTGAGCAAGTGGCTGATGGAATGCGTCGTGGGGCATCCTGCACTTCAGGATCTGCGGCGCTGGATTCTTTTGACCCGCGACGCGCACGGACTTTATTCGCAGTTTGGCTTTACTCCGGTGAAGTCCCCGGAGCGATATATGGAACTTCACCGGCCCAAAACGTGTACGAGACGCCCTAGGAAAACAATATGAAGAATTCCGCAGGTCTTACGAAGATGTATCGGCCGCTATACGAAGCCGATCCGCAGATAGCCGCCGCCATCGACAACGAAACCCGCCGCCAGCACGAGGGCCTGGAGCTGATTGCTTCGGAGAACTTTGTCAGCGAAGCGGTGCTCGAGGCCGCGGGCTCGGTATTCACGAATAAGTATGCCGAGGGATATCCCGGCAAGCGGTACTACGGCGGCTGCGAGTATTCGGATGTTGTCGAGAATCTGGCGCGCGACCGCGCCAAACAATTATTCGGCGCGGAACATGCGAACGTTCAACCCCACGCCGGGTCGCAGGCGAATATGGAAGCTTACGCGGCGGTGTTGCAGCCGGGCGATACCATTCTCGGATTAAACCTAGCCCATGGCGGACACCTCACGCACGGCTTTCATCTGAATTTTTCAGGGAAGACATACAAGATTGTTCCGTATGGGGTGACCAAGGAAACGGAGACGATCGACTATGACTTGTTAGAGAAACTGGCGGAGGAGCACAGGCCAAAGCTGATCATCGGTGGTGGCAGCGCTTATCCGCGCATCATCGACTTCGCCCGTATGCGGCAGATCGCGGACAAAGTCGGCGCGCTCTATCTCGTCGACATGGCGCATTTTGCCGGGCTGGTGGCGGGCGGCGCTCATCCTTCGCCCGTGCCGCATGCGCATATTGTGACCTCCACCACGCATAAGACTTTGCGCGGGCCGCGTGCGGGGATGATTCTTTCCAAGGCGGAGTTTGCGGCGGCGATCGATAAGGTAGTTTTCCCGGGGATGCAAGGCGGGCCACTGATGCACATCATCGCGGCCAAGGCGATCTGTTTTCAGGAAGCCATGCAGCCGGAGTTCCGCGATTATGCGAAGCAAGTCGTGGCCAATGCAAAGGTGCTGGCGGAGACGCTGGCGGCAGAGGGCTTCCGCATTATTTCCGGCGGCACCGATACGCACCTGATGCTGGTTGATGTCTTCTCGAAGGGCATGCTGGGCAGCGAAGCCGAGAAGGCGCTGGGCGAGGCCGGAATCACGGTTAATAAGAATGCCATCCCATTCGATGTCAATCCGCCGATGAAACCGAGCGGCATTCGCATCGGTACGCCCGCCCTGACGACGCGGGGAATGAAAGAAGCGGAGATGCGGCAGGTCGGGCGCTGGATCGCGGAAGCGCTTCTTCACCGGACCGATGCGGTGGTGCTGGCGAGAATCCGGAAGGAAGTGCTTGGGCTTTGCGAGGCGTTTCCGCTGTATGCCGAGCGCAGGGCCAGGGCACAGGCGGAAGTGCGGGCGTAATGCCGGGTGAGATTAAGAGCGTTTTTCCAAAACCTCTTTCAGGTCACGCCTTCCGTGCAGGATCGCGACGACTCGCAAGGGGACGGTTTCGGGACGGTAGACGATCACATAATTAGGGGAACTTTGCGATAGTCCAGAACCGCACCGGCAGCAGAGTGACGTCCTGCCGCTTGGTCCCCATGCGGGGATGTTTCGCCAGCCGGCGGCAAGCTGCGATAATCTCCACCTCGACCCGTTCGGCGGCGGCGCGGTTCTCTTCCGCGATGGTCCACCAAATGGCATCAAGGTCTTCGGTAGCCTGCGGGGTCAGTTGAAATGGGAGCATTCATCGCTGCGGTTTCAGTCGCTGGGCTCGGCGTTGCCGCAATATCTCCACTGCCGCATCCCCGTCGGTCAGTTCACCACGCTCGGCTTGCGCAAAGCCCTCCGCGATGTGGGCGGCCACTTCTTCGCGTTGTTCCAGCATCCAGTCTTCAAGATCGAGTTGCTCGCGGATGATCTCGAAAGCCTGATCGAGGACTTCCCCGGGGTTCTGATATGCGCCAGACCGGACGGCCAAGTCGATCACGCGCTGTTGTTCGGGTTTCAGGTCAATCGTCATGGCTGGTTCTGTTTACCTAGTGACGATTGTAACGCTTGCTTGGCATGGGCAAAAGCTCTCTTCTATGGTTAAATCACTTCGGTGAAGATCGCCATCGACATCCGGCGGATGACTGAGTTCGGCGTGGGCACCTACATCCGTAATGTCGTCCGGACTCTAGGACGGCTTGACCACGAGACCACGTATTTCCTCATCGGCTCTCCAGGAAAAGTTAGGGAAATCGGGGCCTTGCCAGCTAACTTCCACACGGTTCCGCTGGCGGAGCCGGAGCGCTCCCTGAGAAGCTACTGGGAGTTTCGCGCGATAGTGAAGCGGCTGGAATGCGATCTGGTACACATCCCCAATTTGTTTTCCGTCCCACGCGGGCTGCCCTGTCCCTATGTGATGACGGTGCACGACATTCTGGAACATCTGTCGCGTGCGCGCCAGCAAACCGGTTTTTGGAGATCTCTGCACTTCCAGATGACCAAGCGGGTCTTGCGCGGCGCCGCGCGGATCTTCGCGGTTTCAAACTTCACCAAGTTGGAAATCGAAAAGCTATTTAGCATTCCCGCGGGGCGAATCGAGGTGGTCTACAATGCGATCGATGAAAGGCTGCTTCACGGGCACGCCAGCGCGGCAGACCGTCAGTTGATCGTCGAGCGCTACCAGGTTACGTATCCTTTCTTGCTTTATGCGGGAAGCATCAGCCCACACAAAAACGTCGTGCGCATGATCGAGGCATTTTCCGCGCTGAAGACTGAACTGGAAAAAGATCACGCCTTTCCCGACCTAAAGCTCATCATTATTGGAGACGATCTCTCCGGCAATCCTGACTTGCGGCGGACGGTGATCCGAAGCGGCATGCAGCACGACGTGCGCTTCCTGGGGTTCGTGCCGATCGAAGTGCTCCGCACCTTTTACGATGCAGCCAAGATCTTTGTCTTCCCGTCGTTGTACGAAGGATTCGGTCTGCCGCCACTGGAGGCGATGGCACACGGCACACCGGTCGTGACCTCAAACGTGTCGTCGCTGCCCGAGGTAGTGGGGAATGCGGCGGTGCTGGTGCACCCGGAGAATGTGTTCGAGATCATGCGCGCATTGCATCGGGTTCTTCTGGACCAGCCGTTGCGCGAAAGGATGAAGCAGCGCAGCTACCGACAGGTGACCAAGTTCTCTTGGGAGAAATCGGTGCGGCGAATTATGGACGCCTACCAGGAAGTCCTCAGCGCCAAAGGCGGCCGGGTATCCCCTGGCCAGTCGGCTGCCCCGGGCAACAAGACAACGGCAGGAGCGGCGTGATTCGGCGGGTCATTCGCCCGACGTGCGCATCACACTGTGCAAATCAACCTCAACTTAAGTGGGACCTACTTCAGCAAGGGCTGGCCCGGCGAAGCGATGGCGAGCTTGTGCAACTTGGCGGTGACTCGCGTGCGGTCGGCATCGGTCTGCGCCGAGGCGAGACGTTTGCGGAGGGTTGTGATCTTGTGCTGACGGGCGCGGCGCCGGCGAATCTCCGGCCGGCGGCTGGGTGCTGACATGAGGTGTACTCCTGAAAGTGAATTGAGAAAATGAATTTACGGCGGGCGGACGTGTAGGCCGAGTTCCCCGGTCACGTTGCAGCCACGTAAGTTATTGAATCTGAACCAGCGAGAACTGTCAATGATGGCAACTTAAGCATTGATGGCAGGTTTTGCACACCGACGCTACAAAGCTGACGCCAGGGCGAATTGCCGCTTCGCAATTTGCCGTGCCTCCGCGCCGTGAAGAGCAGGAATTTCATCGGCCAATCGCAGGTTCTAGAAGCCGAAAGCTCTTCCCGTCAATTACAAACGTAACTACGACGTAATCTTCCATTGTGTTAGAGATTACTAATGGCCGGAGGCCGAAGCTCGTTTGCCGCAAGTATTGTGCGAGGGCTTCCAGACCTAGGCTACAAGGGCGATTCGCATAGCGCAAAATCGGTCCTGACTGGTTTGCGAAACAGGGATTGCGACTGACGCCGCCAATTGAACGGCGTATTTGCCGGTGAAAATCCGGCTGCTTCCGCGGCTGCCCATCGCCTCGGCCCGTACAGTTCGAGGAGAACAATGTCAAAGAAAATTCTTGTGGTTGACGACTCCAGAACAGCTTTGATGATGGAGCGCGAGATTCTGGAAAAGCGTACGACCTACCAGTGTGTGACCGCGAGTGACGGGCAGGAGGCGGTTGAGAAGGCTCAACAAGAGCAACCTGACCTGGTGCTGATGGATGTGGTCATGCCCCGTATGAATGGATTTGAAGCCTGCAAGATGATGCGTCGGCAGGCCAGCACACGGGAGATCCCCATTGTTCTTGTGACCACCCGCGGCGAGGAGTCTTACATGGAAGCTGGATTTCAAAGCGGATGTAATGACTACATCACCAAGCCCGTGGATNNCAAGGACCTTCATGAACGGTGACAAGAACAATGTTGGCGCGAAACCCACCTGGACCGAACCGATGAACGATCTGCGTTTGGGAGCGGCGCGGAAGAGACTGGCCGAGAGCCAAGGTCAGGAGGATGCCATCGAGGGGGTTCGCGAAATCGTGGCCAACCTCCTCGGGTGCGAGGAAATCGGCCTGTTCCGGGTCGATCGTAGAACTTCAACTTTCCAGGT